>CALHZT010000169.1 GCA_938040995.1 uncultured Pirellulaceae bacterium
GAGCAAACGGCGGAACAGGATCTTGTCAAAGAGATCAAGGCTGCCGAAGCGGCTCGAAAGGCTGCGGAACAGTTGGCTCAGAAGGTCGTAATCGCCGCCGAGGCCGAAAGAGATGCTGCGGTGAAGCGTACGGAAGCCAAGAAGTTGTTGGCAGAAGGTACGACTGCGGAAAAAGCTGCCGAGGGTTTGGCGGATGCTCAAGTTCTTGCCGCGGTGGCAGAGTCGAAGCAGAAGGAAGGCGAAGTCGAAGCGCACGTCCTCGAACTCAGGTTCAAGGCGGATGCGGATGGCATTCGCGAGAAGGCCAATGCCATGAAGCTTCTCGACGAAGTGGGTCGGGAGCACGAGGAGTACAAGTTGCAACTCGAGAAGGACACGAAGATCGAACTGGAAGGGATCGAAGCACAGAAGTACATCGCAGCCCGTCAGGCACAAGTGATGAGTGAAGCCCTCAAGTCGGCCAAAATCGACATCGTGGGTGGCGACAATGACTTCTTTGAGAAGATCGTCAACTCGATCAGCACCGGAAAGGCGGTTGACCGCATGGTCAGCAACAGCGGTGTGTTGTCCGACGTGAAGCAGACGTTCTTCGCTGGCAACGGTGCCAATGGCGGAGAAGCGGTTCATTTCGCGGAGCAACTGAAGAAGTTTACCGGGATGTTCGGGATGAGCTACGAAGACGTCAAAAACCTTTCGATAGCGGCTCTTGTCGCCCGGTTGATGGCGAAGACTTCGGACAAAGGTATCAGGGGCGAGCTGCAGGAGATTCTTGCAGCGGCCACGAATGCCGGAGTCAGCGATACGACGGTGTCCGCACTGTCGCGGCTCGGTAACGGCTTGATGACCAAGTCGTCATAGAAACTTGTCGGCCAGAAATGCGGCTCCGGATTTGTCCGGGGCCGCGAGGCCGATTGGCGGTCTGGATTTGGGAGTTTGGGTGAGCGGAATGGCGCTAGCCACCGGTGAGTCGGAATCATAAACCCGGCTGATTGTAGATGCGTCAAAACGATGCTAGCTCACCGGTGGCTAGCGCCATTCCGCTCACGTCCAGCCGCCAAACGTTTCTGCCGGATTACAAATCTGAAATTTCAAATCTCAAACGTTGGCTGTCTGAGATTTGAAATCAAAGATCTGAAATCGAAACCACGAATTCCAACGGATTAAAAAATGTCTACGGAAATCAACAAAGAAAACACAAACATCTTGAAGACGGAGACTGCCACTAGCGCGGACAGTCCGGGAAACAACCCGGCGGCTGATGCCAACCCGGAGCAAGCCAACCTGCAGCTTGAGCGCACGACTTACGACATCATTCGTAACCGCCTCGGTGGACAGGCCGCGGAACTTCGTGCGCGACTATCGCGACTGAACGAAGTCCGGCGTGACGTCTTCGGTACGATCGAATCGAAACTGCTTGCCAGTGACCGGATCAGTACGGCTCATAACTGTGTCGCTTGCGACATGGTCGCGATCGGTGACCGTTTTGTGTTTGGATACAACGTGCATCTTGGTCTCAAGTCCGAAACGGACCTGGCCGATGTGTTCGCCGTTCACTCATTTCGCGATAACGCGTTCCATACCGAATCGCTGGATCTGATTGACGATCCGCGTTTCCACGAAGATTTTGCGCAACTGTTTCGCTATTTCAAGAATACGCGATTTGCCAACTTCTTCGTGAAGGGCCCGCACCTGTTCATGGTGTTCCAGGTCGGCAAGTCCGCGACGGATATCAAAGTCTTCAAGTGGGTCATCAATGGTGACAGCCTGAAGTACGTTGATGCGCGGAGCGAGCACGAAGTCAAATACCCGGCTCAGCATGAGTTTCGCTGGACGCGGACGCACATGGACCAGCATCGCGAAGGCGTGCACCCGCACGTTTCGATCGAGGACCGCATCTTCGTCGAAACGGTCGGCGGCGACCTGACCATTAAGGTCGAAGACAATACCAGCAGCGGCCACGGCATCTACGCCGAGGACGTCAATGATCCCGATCAGGGGTTGGGTGATGCAGACATCTTCTACGCGATCGTCGGCGATATCATCTTGCTGAAGATCCGTCCGTACCAGGAAGACGACTTCCGCTACATCGTTTACAGCGAGAAGATTCGCGAGGCTCGTCGAGTCGACGCGATTGAGAACGCCTGCGTGCTCCTGCCGGAAGATCATGGTCTGATCTTTTCGAACGGATACTATCTGCAAACTGGTGAACACAAAACGTTCGACAGCGCTGGCGCCAATCTGATTTTTTATCGCCGCGTGATGGCTCCGAACGGCGAAGACTACCTGTACGTCTTTTGCAATCGCGAAACTGGCACGTATGTGCTGCTCTCGTACAACGTGATTGAACGTCGCGTGATGACGCCGATTGTCTGTCACGGCTTTTCGCTGTTTGAGACCGGGCGGCTGGTGTTTTTCAAGTCGGGTGATGAACCCCAGAAGCACCACGCGCTTCAGATTTGGCAAACACCGTATGTCGGAGAGAATTATTCGTACGCTTCCGATACGCAGGACAGTGATTCCTGGTTGCACAAAATTGGGAATCAGGATGTCGTTCGCGGTATGGCCGAATGCCATGAGATCGCCAACCTGGCCGGGAAGGATGATTCCTTCTCCGGGTTGTACGTCGACCTCGTCCGCAAAACGACGAGTGTGCTCGATACATGGTTCTGGATGAAGCCATCGGATGATGCAGATTCGGCGAGTGCCGCGGAGCATCAAATCATCGCGAGCGGCGTGGGCCACGTTGTTGCCGAAATTCGCGATACGGCCAAAGCCGCCGTGGAAGAATTCGACAAAGTTACGCAACTACGAAAATCGACGGCTGCGGAAACGGATGCAGTCACCGGTCGCGCGGAAGCTGCGCAGAACAAAGTCCGCTCACACCGATTCGAAACGATCGAAGCCTTCGTCGAATCGTTGGCCGAGCTGCGCCGCGTGCGTGGTGAGATCATTGGACTTCGCGAACTTCGCTACGTTGACGAAAGTCGCGTGAATGAGCTGGATGCCGCCGTAGCGGAATCCTCCGAAGAACTGTCGCACGGCTGCGTCGAGTTCCTGCTACAGGATGGTGCGCTTGCACCTTATGAGCACCGCGTCGCCGAGTTCCGTACGCAGGCAGAGTCCGTCTCCAAAGTCGCCGAAGCCCGAGAGCTCTCTGAAGCTGTCGATGGTGGCGCTGGCGAACTGGACATGTTGATCGACATCGTCAGCAATTTGCAGATCGACGATGCGACTCAGCGGACGGCGATCATCGAGAACATCTCGACGATCTATGCCCGCTTGAATCAGGTCCGAGCCGGACTGAAAAAACAGTCGCAGCAATTGCTGTCGGTCGAGGGCGAAGCCGAATTTCACTCGCAGATCAAACTACTCGAGCAGAGCGTTATCAACTATCTCGAAGTGTGTGACACTCCCGAGAAGTGCGATGAGTATTTAACCAAGCTGATGGTCCAGGTCGAAGAGCTCGAAGGCCGTTTTGCGGAATTCGATGGATTCCTGACGGAACTCACCAACCGACGCCACGAAATTTACGCGACGTTTGATGGCAAGAAAGTCGCTCTGGTCGAAAAGCGGAACCGCCGCGCGACCTCCCTTGCGACGGTTGCCGATCGCATTCTCAAGGGGATCGAAACACGAGTCGCACAGCTTGACGACATCAATGACATCCACAGCTATTTTGCGGCGGACGTCATGGTGGACAAGGTGCGCAATCTTGTCGAGCAACTAAGCGAGCTGGAAGATTCCGTCAAAGTCGACGAGATCCAGAGCCGTCTAAAGACCGTGCGCGAAGACGCTGTCCGTCAATTGAAGGACCGGCAGGAACTCTTCGTTGACGGCGAAAATATCATTCAACTGGGACGCCACAAGTTCTCGGTGAATACGCAGCCACTCGACTTGACAACTGTCATGAAGAACGACGAACTGTTCTTCCACCTGACGGGCACGAACTACATGGAACCGGTGACGGACGCGGAACTACTCGCGACAAAGACCGCGGATGATGTCTGGTCGATGACTTCGCCAGCCGAAAACGCCAACGTTTACCGAGCCGAATACCTCGCGCATCAAATCATGAAATCGCGGGTCTCGGAATGGACCGCGGACGAACTGCAGCAGATGCTCGCCATCGCCGAAAAAGGAAGCGAAACGGATGGAGAAAAAGACGTATTGCTCGCCGTCGTCCAGAAGTTCATGGCGACAAGGCACCTGGAAAACTACACGAAAGGCATCCACGATCATGATGCGACGCTGATCCTCCGCGAACTGGCTTCGATGCACTCGGAGCTCGGAGCGGCGAGGTATTCCTCGGACGCCCGCGCGTTTGCAATCGCAGGAATGCATGAACTCGCGACTTACCAGTCGGATCTCTACAACCAGTTGATGACTCAATTGCGTTCGTTAAACGCGATGCGCTCGCTGTTTGAGAACAGCAGCCGCGATGGTGGCGATGCTGCGCGAGTCCGGGGCGAGCTTCGCATAGCTCTGGAAACAACAGAATTTACAACAGGCGTTTTTGGCAGCGAACTGTTGGACAGTGCGACGGAGTATTTGCTTGTGCATCCGGTTTGTAGTCCCGCCTTTAGGCGGAATGAACTATCAAACGGAAACAGCGACACAATTCCGCCTAAAGGCGGGACTACAAACTTTGCGATTGGCAAAGTCGCCAAAGAGCTGGTCGCCGACTTTACGACGCATCTTCGGAAAGAAAATCACTGGGACACACTCAGCCAGCTGCGAAGCGAATTGCGAAATTCATCGCTGACGAACGAGTATCACCTGCTTATTGACTGGTTGACCGCGTTTCGCTCTGGTGAATACAAGCCCGATGCCCAAGCGAGTGGTTCGGCCGAAGCCAATTCCGCCGCCACATTCGAAATCACAGAACGAGGCACAATCAACGAAGCCGCCGCCGCCTTGCTGACCGGTGTCGCTACCGATGCGCCCGCGCTCGAAGGCAATCCAGTCCGCGAGGTCGGCGGCCTGGTCGGCGAACATTCGCGATTGAAGGGCGACGTGTACACGCTGAACTATCATGAATTTACCAGTCGACTGTCGCACTTTGAAACGATCGTGGCACCTCAATACGCGACTTATGTAAATCGGAAGCGGGAGCTGGCCGACGCACGTCGCGAAGCGTTGCGGTTGGATGAGTTCCGCCCGCGTGTACTGACGTCGTTTGTTCGCAACCGGCTGATTGATGAAGTGTACCTTCCGATGATTGGCGACAACCTTGCCAAGCAGATTGGCGTGGTCGGTGAGCAGAAGCGGACCGACCTCATGGGAATGCTCTTGCTGATCTCGCCTCCGGGCTACGGCAAGACGACGCTCATGGAGTACGTCGCGAACCGGTTGGGCATCACCTTCATGAAAATCAATGGTCCGGCGATTGGTCACCAGGTGACTTCGCTCGACCCGGCGGAAGCTCCGAACGCGAGTGCTCGCGAAGAGATTGAAAAGTTGAATCTCGCCCTGGAAATGGGCGACAACGTCATGCTCTACGTGGACGACATTCAGCACTGTAATCCGGAGTTCCTGCAGAAGTTTATTTCGCTCTGCGACGCGCAGCGAAAAATCGAGGGCGTATTCCAGGGCAAGACCCGACGTTACGATCTTCGTGGTCGTAAAGTCGTCGTGGTCATGGCTGGAAATCCGTACACAGAGAGTGGGCAGAAGTTCCAGATTCCGGACATGTTGACTAGTCGAGCCGACACCTACAACCTCGGCGACGTGAGTGGGAATTATCAGGACGCATTCGAGCTGAGTTATCTCGAGAATGCCGTCACTTCGAATCCTGCACTGAGCGCGCTCGCCAGTCGCAGCCACGATGACGTGTGTACCCTGATCCGCCTGGCGGAATCCAGTGACGATACGAATGCTCTGGTGGGAGTCGATCTCGAGGGGAATTATTCCTCCGAGCAGCTCACCGAGTTTACGAATGTGATCCGCAAAATGGTTCGCATCCGCGATACGGTGTTGCAGGTGAATGCGGAGTACATTCGCTCGGCAGCCATGTCGGACGATTATCGCACCGAGCCTGCATTTAAATTGCAGGGTTCTTATCGTGACATGAACAAGATGGCCGAGTCGGTCGCCGCGATCATGAACGATGACGAGCTCGATGCGCTCGTGGGATCGCACTACGAGAATCAGGCGCAGACGCTGACGGCCGATGCGGAAGCCAACTTGTTGAAGCTCCGCGAGTTGCGGGGCACGCTCCTTGACGAGAATGCGGTTCGATGGGACGAAATCAAATCGACATTCCAGCGCAACGTGTTACTTGGCGGCGCGGGCGATGACAAGTTTGCGCAAATTGTTGGGCAGATGATGGACTTTCGTGCGGGACTCAATGAGATTCGCGACGTACTGGTCGAAGGACTGGAGCAGAGACAGTCCGTGATGGCCAGCGAGCCGACTGATGGAGAGAACAGTCCGGTCCAGCTGTTGACCGAGCATGTCGCGACCTTGAATCAGGGCCTTGAGTCGATTCATAGTTCACTGGTGGCAAGCGTGGACAAGTTGGCAGCGGCAAAGTCAGAACCGCAGCAGGTACAGTTTGTCTATCGCGTGCCCAAGGTGTTGATGGACGTGATTCGTGGGCAATTCGCAGTGATGCAGGGTTGGGTCGAGCCGATCTTGCGGCTGACTGAGCAGTCCAACAGCGAGTCGAGTGCCTTGCGGGAGTCGATGCAGCATGCCGTTGCGAACTACGAAAAGTTGATCCAGAACTTTGATAGTTCGCGGAACGGAAACAGTTAGACAACCCACTGCCGAATTAAAAATTCGCTGAGCCTCCCGCAAAAGAAGACTCCCGCAAAGGAAGAGGCTCGGCGGGCCTACGGGCTTGCCATTTTCCTTCTCGCTGGCGTTGCCTGCATTGCCGGTGGCAGCGAAAGCCTCGCAGGGTCGTCCTTTCCGCCAACAGTGGGGGGCATCGTTGCGCACTGCCATATTTGGACGTACGTTAAGCGAATCGTGCAAATTGGCGCAACATCGTTTCTGTCTTTTGTAGAGAGGTGTTATCTTCTCCTCTATGAACCTTATCTATTCAGTCAAGCTTCGCTCTGTTTCTGAACGATGACTTAACCGTGGGCGATTGTGCCCACAAGACTTTTCACAAGTTTTTTGTAACGAGCGTCGACAGGATGTTGCCCGCTTCCCTTAGTCCCATCGAGAATTATTTCTTCATCGATGACCATGACGACTATCCAATGGTCGTATGGTATCGCATGCGCATCCGCGGCCAACTTGACCATGATGCGCTTGCCGATGCATTCCAGGCGACGGTTGCGCGACATCCATTATTGGTCGCGACCGTCGATGACCAAACCCGGCGCCATCCGCGTTGGCTTGAGAGTCGTAATGCTGGCCTGTCTATTCATGTGGATCAACCACTGAACGAGTCGGGATTTCCAGAGGCACAGCCGATGGATATTCGTACTCAGCCAGGCACGCATGTCTTTTTGAATGACTTTGGTGATCTTCATCAGATTACGCTCCAGGTCCATCACTGCTGCAGCGATGCGATCGGAGTTCAGCATTTTCTGACCGATGTGCTTTGTGAGTATGGGAAAAGACGTTCAAGCTGCCCGTTGGTGAGTACGATTCGAAAGCTGGATCCTCGCCGATTTCGAAAACGAAGCACGCCCGCGATTCCGCGGTGGAAGTACACGATTGGGGTTCACCGACTTGTCGAGAGGTGCAAGGACGTTGCCCGCATTCTTTCCGGCTGCCCGGCTCAGCTCTGTCGGAGTTCGACCGCGTCGCCGCGAGATGAAATTCGACTCGCCCAGTCAGAGCCCACGGGTGAGTTTGGTGTTTCCGTAGGTGAATGGGAGTTTGATCGAGCACAGACAGACCAGATTCTTGAAGCATCCCGAAATGCTGGCGTTTCCGTAAATAGTACGCTTCTTGGTTCGCTGTTTGAGACGATTCTGGAGTGGAGGACCAACAACGGGATTCATCGGCAGGAAGACCGACTTCGGATCTGCGTACCGGTCAATTTGAGGACGCAGAAGGATCGGGCGCTCACCGCAGCGAACGCGATCAGCCTGCTCTTTGTAGATCGGAATTACCGCGAGATTCTCGACCGGGAGAATCTGGTCCGAGGCGTGGATCTTGAAGTTCGTCAGGCCCGGCGCGATATGTGGCTTACCTTTATTGCCACCTTGAGCGTGGCCCGGATGCTTCCTGGAAAAGTCGTGCAGAAGTTTACCCGGAAAAATCAGGCATGGTCGACTTGTCTGTTTTCCAATGTAGGTGTGGCGTTTCGCGAACTGTCCGCGCAGTTTGATGACGGAGAGATCGACCTCGGCGGAGCGACGGTCGAGTCGTGGAGTTTCCTGCCGCCGCTTCGCAAAGCACTTGGGTTGTCGATCGGTTGCTCGACGTTTGCGGGCAAGTTGAAAATCGCCTGCCATTACGATCAAGATCATCTGAGCAGTAGTGAAGTTCACTCGCTACTCAAGTCGTGGACCGACTCGATATTGGGGTCCGATAGTTTGGCGCAACCAGCGGCACGTAGCAGTAGCAGTTTTCCGGATCGGATTGCCGTCTGAAGGCTATCGCACCACGATTCGAACTCTAACGCGACAGCTTGAACTCCAGCCCGTGGGATCGGCGGTCAATCTTTGGCAGTTGAGCCTGTTCCTTGATGAACGTGGCTTTCATATCCTCAAGGCGTTCGTCAATGACTGAACGAAGTCGTTCCTGGCGACGCCGCACGACGGGATTGGTTTGCTCTTCAAGGTCGGCGGCCAGTTCCCTCTTTGCTGTTTCGACGAGTCCGCGAACTTCGGACTGTAATTCGGTGATCTTTGACGACTGGACTTCAACGACTTGCTGAGCGATGCAGTCAGCAATGGTTTGCAGTCTGGATCTTTCGATCGCCATTCCGTTGACTCGTACTTCAATCTCATTCGCGGCAGACTGTCTGATTTTCACTTTGCCCATGAGCCAGTTTCGTGACTTGCTTTTCATCAGCTTCGCAAACTCTGGTGACGAGGCGATGGCGTTTTTCAGGCAGGATTCACTCGTGGCGATGGCGTGATAAGTGAATGCTTCGCCCTGCTGCAGGCTGGGGCAGTGAATGATCGTCGAGCAATAGACCTTGGGGTAAACGAAGGAAAGGAGGGCAGCAATAACCACAAATATCGCAAGCATGGGCCGCAAGCCGAAGGTCCATCTGCCGGTCCGTGCCCGCTGTCGATCATTGTCTGTTTTCATCGGAGTCTCGAATCGCAACTGTTACCCAGTTTTCGCATTTTTAAGCGACTTGGGCGTCTGGGCGAAAGAGGTCTGTTGTGGCTGGAAAACGTTAGGAAGTTATGTGCATATCCTCCCGTAGTGGGGATTGTTTGTATGTTTCATTACGCTAAAATCGGGACCTCTTTGCAGCGTGGGCTGCAATTTGTTTCCAAGGTTTCATTCATCACGAGTAGAACTAATTAGCTAACAGCCTCGAGGAAAAGCCACTGTCGTCCTGAAAACGCCGTTATCTTTCTCTGCATTCTGTGCGGAGGTGGGTATCGGCGTTTTTTCGTGGGATGACCGATGCGCCGATTCTTGAGTTGCGTGGACAATTCGCCCAGCAAGAACATGACTGTTCTGTTGCCGTTCGGATTGCGCGCCCGCGAAAACAGTTTTTGACTGTCAACGTGGAATGTGCGCAATACCAACGCTCAGTACAGGAGTTTTTGGCTTTCGGTAGAGTTGCGCGCCACGAAAACAGTTTTTCAACTGTCAACGTGGATTGTGCGCGACGACTGAGACGTCAGGAACGACGTTCGTTGGCTATCGGTCGAATTGCGCGCCACAAAAACAGTTTGAAAACTGTCAGCGTGGAATTTGCGCAATCATCGTGCCTTGGAACTTCATTCTTTGAATGAGTTCTCACCGCAATTATGTGGTGCTATGTATTTCTGCTGCGAATCACGCGCTGTTAGCGAAGGTCAATCGAAAGGAATTTAATATGTTGACGATTACTTCGGCCAAAGTCCGCTTCGCATGCTTTTTCGCTCTTGTTGCTTTGGCTTCTACGACTGCCAATGCCCAACTGGTTCGCGGTTCGATGAGCATCGAAGATCTGGAAACGACGTCGCTCCAGTCGACAGGCAAATTCGTGCTCAGCATTGCAAATAGCAAAACGACATCGAGTGTATTCTCGGTAAAGGCATCGCTTTTCACACAGGATGTGATTGCCAACACGCAGGACGGGAAACGCAATCCTGTTGTCGATAATGTTGATATCACGGGCGTCGCAATGGCTGAAATGAGAGCCATCAAGGAATTGCCACTCATTGCCACCAAGAAGCGATTCAAGTTCTCTTCGCTCTAGCGGCAACCAATGAAAAATGCGTTAGAGTCACTTCGAACGAAGAGTGGAACGGCATTTCGGATCAGGGTCCGTCGCGTTGCGGAAACGCCGCGAAATACGGATCCCGCCAGTTGCCCATCGGATGTCGAATCGCTGTTTGAGGAAGATTCACGAAGCGGAGAAATCACCAGGCCGCCGTTGGGCGCTGTTATTTTTCCAGGCAGCTTTAATCCGCCGCACCGTGGCCATGAACGAATGGCGAAGATCGCGGCAATGCGACTGGGCAAACCAGTCGATTGGGAGATTAGTGTTGCGAACGTAGACAAACCAACGTTATCGGCTGACGAGTTGCAGCCTCGTTTGAATCAAATCGCCCGGCTTTCGCTGACGTCGAAAGCCCCGACCGTTACCATCTGGATTACTTTGGCTGCGACGTTTGCCGAAAAGGCAGACATCTTCAAGCGTGCGACTTTCATTGTCGGAGCCGACACCATCCGCCGCATCGCGGACGTACGATATTACGACGACGATCCGCACAAGATGAGCGCAAGTATCCGGCGACTTGTGGAGAACGGGTCGCGATTTCTGGTGTTTGGGCGTTTCGATTTGGCGCCCCAGTCGCAGGTGAAAGAGTTTCAGTCGCTGGACGGGATTGCATTACCCGATGAGCTGCGGGCCATCTGCGATTCTGTGGCTGAAAGCGAATTCCGCGAAGACATCGCCTCACGCGACTTGCGGTAAGCTTCTCTTTCGAAGCTTCGCAATACGACGAAAACTACAAAAGCGTGTCGTAGTACCACAGCAAGATGTCAATGTGATTGTTGCGTGCAGGGTCATTCCAGTTCTGACCGGTCGCTTGCGGCTCGCGACTCGGCGCCTGATAGTCTCTGATCCTCGGATGATTCATGGGAGCCCCAAGGCCCAATATCCCACCTGCCCAGATGTTGTTGACTTCCATTGCACAGGTGTTTTCGAGAGCCTCAACAAGTAGCGGGTGTCGCCGTTTCGGCGCGTCGAGCAAAACCAGTTTTCGCGTGCAGGAACCCGAATGCCGAGAGATCGCGTTGGCGGCAGTGGTGACAACCACGGTTCCCATGCTATGTCCGATCATGGTTGTATTGGCCGGGGCGACGCCGCGGGCGGCTAATTCCCGAGCCAGTGCAATGCCGGCACCGATCGCGTTCGCGTTGTTGCCCTGAGGCGAACCTTGCCCACGCGAATCCCAGTGAAAGGCAAGCACGTTTACGTTGCCACCGAAACGGCTGCGAATTTTCAGGGCATAAGCCTGCGGGGTCGTCAGCTGATAGTGATTGGGAAGCGGGTTGTAGCCGTGAGTGATGACGAATGTCGGCAAAGACGGGTTCACTGGTGAATTCCAGTTTGCTCCGACAGATAGATTTGTCAGTCGGCTGCCGTCCGGAGTCGCGCCTCGTTCGGCAACAATGGGGCTGACCAGTTGACCGGTAGCGGCGGTTGCCAGGCAGGCGCACAAAACGCCTGCCAATAGACCGCGTGCAGTACCGAGACTGCGTGGCGTAAGTAGTGATTGTTGAGTCATTGGCATCCTCTCATGGACAACACTACTGCAGAACGGGGGCCGCGACGGGCAAAAGTGAATTGGTCCGCGCCGATCGTTTCAATCGGAATCACTGAACGCATTTCTGTCAGATGGCGTGTGGGCTTTAAGCCCCATGCGTCAGGAAATCAACGCCGGGCCGGCGGCAGGACGCCACCGACGCGTTGATAGTGGAACGTGCTCTCGCGCAATTGCCCGCGTAGGCGCCTTTGCCCTCGATGGCCGAAGACGTCGGACGCTTAGTCCCACCACCAGTTCGTTGGCTCTTCGCCAGCGACCTTGGTATAGGCCTTGGCGACAGTTCCTTTGTCATCCTCCAGCAGATTGTCGTAAGACAACGCCTTTTTGGGATGAATGCTGACACCGCCACCGATTGGAGTCATCAGCGTGTTGCCCTTCCAGACAACATTGACTGCGGATTCGACCGAGGTAGGCTGCTGATACGTTTCGACGGGAAGAGTTTCTTCGTCGTTAAAGACACCAAGGTCCCAGTTGACGGCACCAAAGTAATCCTGCTCCTGCATGAATGCAGTCGCAATGGACATGTCGATCAGGTTGCGAAGCTGGCCGTAGACAGGGACTCGCTTTGCCAGTTCCTTGTAACGCTTCGTAAAGCTGTGGACGAAAGCCTGACTTGCACGGTTCGTGCTTCCGGAAGAAGTGCGGCTGCCGTTTCGGGCCACCATTTCGTTCTCGCCGATCAGCTTCACGCTGTCTCCAACGAGTTCCATCGCGAGAGCGTCTTTGCTGACTTTGACAGCTTCGTACTCTGGCACGAAATACCAGCGTTCCATGGCGTTTGCGGCGACAGCGGCTGGGCTGGCTTTGGCGACGTACGAAACAATTTTGACGGGTGGTTTTTCAAGGCCGATACCAATCAGCTTCATGCGATAGTCGGCTTCGACAAGCACCTGGGCGAAGTGCGTTTTGGGTGAAATGCCGTCAATCGAGACGACTTGTTCGCCAAGGTTTTCCTGAAGGCCGTTTGCGACTGCATCCGCATCTCCCGGCTGAATTCGGCCGGCGATGTCCACGAGGAACTGCTGCATTTTTTGCAGGCCTTCCTGCGTCGGATCAATCGAGCAACCAATCGCCGATGTGGACTGACCCGACGGAGCAAATGCCCGCAAGGCAACAATCAGGTCCTGAAGTTCCATGACACTCTGACCGCTGGTAAGACCGATGGCTCGACCAGAAAGATCCAGCCCATAACCTTCGGCGGGGCCTGCGATCACGATGTCGCCAGTGTTCGGGTAAACGAATACGAACTGAAGTTTGGTCATTCCGGCCAGATACTTCATGTCTTCGGTCAGTCCGGTACCTTTTTCGATTGCCTCAGCGACGGCTTTTTCCAGTCGCGTGATGGAGACTTTTCGCAACTTGCTGGGTCGCGCGATATCCGGATCCAATGCGGCTCGCATTTCCGCCACTCGTTGTTTGGCGAGTTTGCCACCTGGGTCGGCGAACGTTCTCATTCGCAGCACGCCGCTCGGGTCGATTTCGACACCAGCAGGAAGTGTGTCCTGTTGAGCAAAAGTCGCCGATGCGACGAGCGACAACATCAGACCGACGACTGCGCCAGTCGTGATGAACTTCAAAGAACGAATCGGTAGCAACATGGTTGGCCTCGTGAGTTGGTCGAGCAGTTCGGATTTGGAACTGGGGGACTCGACCACGATCAATGTCCGGTAAGCGCCCCTGACCCGGTAGAAACCAAAGTCAGGAAGCACTCTGTTGATTTGGAGGCGGCAGCCCAATTCAATTTTGAACTGTCCGCAGGCAGGTTGGTTTGGGCAAACCGGGAGGTTTGAGAAACACTTTATGCCAACCCTGAGAGTAATCGGCAAATCACCTGAGATCAAGGATTTACGTCGATTTCGGGCGTTTCCCGGTTGGTTTGAAACGGAGAACCGTCACAAACGGATGTTTGTCGCGGCTCGCTCCGTCGATCCAGCGTTGGCCGGTTGGGAATCCATAGGTTGTAGGCTGGTACCAGCGGCGAGACGATTCTCCATCTGGCGCCGGTTGATGCCGCGCAGTGCCGGCAGTGAGAAGCCGATTCGTATTCACAGACAAGGCTGCCAAATGCAGTGGGGGCCGGCAGATGCTGCCTTGCCCGCACAGCGCGGCGTTGTGTTGAAAAAAATGGTCGCCGGTTTCGCCGCTTGTACGGGCCTACGGTAGTTCGCCCGCGCGTCCTATCCCTTGCCGCTCCATTGTCGCTTGGGTGGTGCGGGCTTGGGTTGTAGCTGCTGAGTCAACAAGCGGAAATTGCCGGGGCTCAGTAGGGCATCGACTCGCTTTCGAAGTTCAGCCTGGATCGCCAGCCGGTGCTGAGGTGCCTTCATCGAAACCTGGCGGCCATCCGCAAGATCGACTCGAAGCTCCAAAGGACATTCGCCGGGAAAGGCGCGAAGTACTTCATTAAGTCGCTTCATGATGTCCGAACCGTGTTCTTCTTCCGAGACGCGAATCAGGACTCCTCGCGTACATCGAGCTTCGAGACCCTCGAAGGGTATCAGTTCGTTCACAATCAGGTTGGCTTCGTCGTCCTCGCTCTTTCTGTCCACGGCGGCTCGAGCCACCAGGACCGCATCCTGTTCGACAAGATGCCCATGAGCCGCATAGTCTCGTGGCCACATGATGCAGCGAACATTTCCCGCCATATCTTCGAGATCAAAGTTGGCATACTTGGTCGGGCCATCGTCACGTGCCTTCCGCACATGAGCAATTTTGACCGATGAAACCATCCCACCGACAAACACTTCCGAACGATCCTGCATCGTGTTGAGATCGATCGTCGTATGCGTGCAATACGCCGACAGCTGGTCTTCGAACTCTGCGAGCGGATGACTGGAAAGGTAGAACCCAAGGACCTCTTTTTCCTTGCTGAGCGAATCGCGTTCTTCCCATTCCGGGATGTCCGGCAAGTCAACGGTGACATCATCTTCTTCGTCTTCGTCGCCGCCAAACATGTTCATCTGGCCGGACTTTCTGTCCGCGATCGCTGATGCACCTGCCTGCAGGGCGCGATCCACAATGGCGGACAGCTGAGACCGTTTGGCTCCGAACGAATCAAAAGCGCCGGCCTTGATCAGGGTTTCGATCGTTGCACGATTACAAGCCGAAGGTTCGACTCGCTCACAGAAATCGAACAGGTCCTGAAACGGCCCGTCGGCTTCACGAGCTTTGACGAGCGCATCTGCCGCACCGCCGCCGCAGCCCTTGATCGCGGAAAGTGCGAAAAAGATCTTGCGACCTTCGACAGCAAAATCGACATGGGACGAATTGACATCCGGCGGGATGACTTCGATATCCATCCGCTGGCAATCTTCCAGGTGCTCGACGAGCGCGTCTTTCCGCTTAAAGTTGCGACCTTCGATATCACCCGAAAGCAGTGCCGCCATGAACTCGACTGGATAATGCGCCTTGAGATAGGCGGTCATATAGGCGATCAACGCATAAGCCGTCGAGTGACTCTTGTTAAAACCATACCCGGCGAAGTTCTTGATCAGTTCCCAAAGCGCAACCGCCTTTTTCTCATCCAGTCCCTTCGCCACGGCTCCGTCGCGAAACTGCTCACTAAACGACTGGATCAGTGCTTCGTTCTTCTTGCTGATCGCCTTGATGCAGGAGTAGGAACTCGCAAGCTCAATGCCACCCAGGCGATTGAGGATCCGCATGACCTGTTCCTGATAAACCATCACGCCGTGCGTCTCGGTCAGAACGTCTTCAAGCACCTCATGCTGATAGGTCGCTTCCTTTCGCCCGAGCTTCACCGCCACATAGTCATCAACCATGCCGCCCTTCAGCGGGCCCGGTCGGTAGAGTGCGTTGGTCGCGATGATGTCGTGGAAGTGGTTCGGCTTCATTCGCTTGAGCAAGTCGCGAATCCCGCCGCTCTCCAGTTGGAAGATACCTTTCGTTTCTCCCCGGCTGAGCAAAGCGAATGTTTCTTTGTCATCGAGCGGGAATCGGTACGGGTCAATCTTTTCGCCCGTCGTCTGTTCGATGAGATCTTCCGCCTTGGACAGGATCGTCAGGTTGCGAAGCCCAAGAAAGTCCATCTTGAGCAAGCCGGCGAGTTCGACATCCTTCATCGCCCACTGCGTAATAATGTCCGTCTTGCCAGTCACCGTGGCGAGCGGAACATATTCTGTCAGCGGCTTGTCAGCAATTACAACCGCAGCAGCGTGTGTACCGACGTTTCGCGCGAGACCTTCGATGCGCCGCGCGAGATCGATCATCTCGCGAATCTCGCCGTCCTTGTCATAAGTCGACTTGAGCTCCTCGCTCTTTTCCAACGCCTCATCGATCGAGATTCCCAGCTCGTCAGGAACCATGCCGATCACCTGGCTCACGCGACCGAGCGGAATTCCAAGAGCGCGTCCGACGTCGCGAAGCGCGGCGCGAGCCGCCAGCGTTCCGAACGTGCCGATCTGGGCAACATTCTCTTCGCCATACTTGTCTTTGACGTAGCGAATGATCTCGGTCCGCCGGTCCTTGCAAAAGTCGATATCAATATCCGGCGCTTCCTGACGCGACGGATCGAGGAATCGCTCAAACAGCAAGTCGTATTCCAGCGGGCAAACGTGGCTGAGGTAGAGGCCGTAACTGACAATCGCGCCGACACCTGAACCTCTCGCCGTCGCGGGAATGCCGACTTCGCGAGCGTGCCGCACAAAGTCCCAGCAGATCAGGAAGTAGTTGGCGAATCCCAGCTGGTTAATAATGCCAAGCTCATGATCAAGCCGTTCGATCACGACATCTGCGAGCTCGCCATCCTTGAGCATCTCGTCGTTGCCCTGGTAACGATCCTTCAATCCGCTAACGCACAACTCGCGCAGGTACTCTTCCGGGCCTCGCTCTTTGGGCAACTGAAAAGTCGGGAAGTGGCGGGCGCCGAGTTCGATCTCGATGTCGACGCTGTCCGCGATCTCCTGGCTGCGCGCCACCGCATCTTCATAGCCGGGAAAGGCGTTGTACATTTCTTCCGGGGCGCGCAGATAATACTGGTTGCCGTCCATCTTCATGCGGCTGCTGTCGGCGCGGAAACGGCCGGTGTTGATGCAGAGCATCACATCCTGCGCCTCGGCATCTTCCGGATCGACATAATGGCAATCGCTGGTAGCGACGAGTGGTAGTCCAAGTTTGTTCGCGATCTCAACGGAGCCCTCAAGCGCCAGCCTCTGAATTTCGACTCCATTATTCTGGATTTCGATGTAATACCGATCGCCGAAAATGCCGTGGAACCACTTCGCGACCTCGAGAGAATCCTTCCACGGTTCTTCCGTGCCACGCCCCTTCAGCAAATTGCGACTGAGTTCGCCCGACACGCAACCGCTCAGGCAAATGACGCCTTCGCTATGTGCTTCGAGAAGCTCCTTATCGATTCGCGGTTTGCGGTAGAACCCTTCGAGGTATGCCGACGAAGCCATCTTGAGCAAGTTGTCAAAACCCGTGCGATTTTGAGCGAGCAGCGTGAGATGGTAACTGGATTCCTTGACGGTCCGTCCCTCTCGCAACCGGCGGCTGGCAGGAGCGATGTACGCTTCATAGCCGACGATCGGGTTGATCTCCGCCTTCTTCGCTTTGCGATAGAACTCGAGGGCACCGTGGAGATTACCATGGTCGGTGATCGCGAGCGCGTTCATGCCGTGGTCTTTTGCCCGGCCAATCAGCCGATCAATGGATGCCGCACCATCAAGCAGGCTATAGTGGCTGTGGCAATGCAGGTGGACGAATGATCCTTGCGATCCTGCGGACATGGTCGATCCTTCAGTGGTTGGTAGTCATTGGTTGTCAGGACCGTTCATTGTAACGGCGCTGGACGGGAGGGCGAGGCGCTGGACGGGAGGGCGAGGCTCCGTCCGAGCCGCAGACCCTGGCCACACGGTACATCAGGGTTGCGGCTCGGACGGAGCCTCGCTCTCCCGCGCCGCCAGTTCAATTGTGGACCCAGATGACCGAACCAGAATTTCAACCCACCGCGAAACGTACGCACGCCGATTTTCCGTAGTGGACGAGGCCACGAGTCCGGAAACTCCAAAGCGGGTTGGTGTGCTCGAAAACGCTTCCGGGATTCGTTGCCTCATCCACTACATCCTGAACTCCATATTCGCGCAAGCGAAACTCGACATTCAATGACCGAACCAGAATTTCAACCCACCGCGAAACGCACGCACGCCACCAGCTGGCTGGTCGGCGCCGGGTTGATCCTGCTGCTGGCCATGATTCTCCAACTGGGCCTGCTCGCCTACGCAATGTACGCCTTGCTGTGCGTGATTCTGTTCAGCCGCTGGTTGGCCCGGCAGTGGATCGAGAGCGTTTCTGTCACGCGAGAATGTAGCCGAGACGAATGCGTTATCGGCGACAAATTCGTTGTGAATCTCTCCATTACGAACACGGGCAACTGGCCCGTCGCGTGGGTGCTCATCGAAGACCTGTTGCCGCGTCGAGCCGTCATGTTTCGCCCCCCTGCCCTTGCCGTCAGCGGCCGCCGCATTGCGCTCATGATGCTTCGCAAGAACCAGACGAAATTTCTGAACTATTCGATTACATGCAATCGCCGCGGCTATTACCAGATCGGTCCAACCGCGATCGAAACGGGCGATCTCTTTGGACTGCATCGCCGCTACAAAGTCGAAACCGAACCGCATTTTGTAACGGTGTTTCCCGAAGTCAAACCGATCGAAAATTACAATGTCGCCTCGCGTCGGCCGATCGGTGAAATTCGCATAACGCATCAGTTGTTTGAAGACCCGACACGAATAGCTGGCGTCCGGCGATACCAGGCCGGCGACCCCCTGAACCGGGTTCACTGGCGGGCCACGGCGAGAACCGGAATTTTGCACAGCAAGATCTACGATCCCTCCTCGGTTGCCGGCGCGACACTGATTGTTGACTTTCATGCGGCTTCGCACGATCCAAAGCACGAACCGGTGCGAAGCGAGCTGGCGATCACCGCAACCGCCTCGATCACCAACGCACTCTACGAACTACAGCAACAAGTCGGCCTCGTGACCAACGGCCGCGACGCCGTTGACCGGATTCGCACCGAAGGTTGGTCCATTCCGCCCCGATCCCGGCAAGCGATGCGAGACGTTGCGACGATGCAGGAACGTAGCGAACGACTGGAACCAGTCGTCATTCCGACGGATCGCGGCCTTGCCACGCGCATGCAAATTATCGACGCGTTGGCTCGACTGGAACTCACCGACGGTCTCGAACTTCCTGCACTAATTCTCGAGTCTGCCTCTCGCCTGCCGCGTGACGCGTCCGTCGTTGTCATCTTGCCACGCGTGAACGAGCAAGTCGCCGTTGCCCTGCGCAGTCTTGTCGTCCGCGGCTACGCCGTCACAGCCATCATCAACGTCCACGAGCCGATCGCATTCGCCGATGCCTCCGGCCCACTGCTTGCCGCCGGAGTCGCGACCAAACACCTCTTCGACGAGCAATCCATCACAACGATCTGTCAGGATTTCGCCTTGGCGAAGATGTGATCGATAGTCGCACGGCTGTCCTCAGCCGTCAGTCTGTACTTTCTTGCGCAAACGGCTGGGGACAGCCGTGCAACTATGGTCGTTTCCACGGAATTAGAGCAGGTACGCGTTTGCGATACTCGCCATACTCGGGAAGTGAATTCTCAAGGTCACGTTCTTCCAACGGAATGGCGAACAGAATGTAAGCCGTTGTTCCTACGGCTAACAACAAACGCGAGATCGTCATGGTTGGCGAGAACCAGATTGCAATTAGCCATCGAAGATAAATGGGATGGCGAACGTGGCGGTACAAAAACGGCTCGCTGAATGGCAACGATTCGTAGGCGCGGTCTTTCCAGTGGTAGAAGACTTGTCGGAGCCCAACCATTTCAAAGTGGTCGATCGAAATTGCCGCGAAGAA
>CALHZT010000170.1 GCA_938040995.1 uncultured Pirellulaceae bacterium
TCACAAGAGAAATGCTGAAATATAGATACCCAAAGCCGGACGGACTCTTTAGGCGGAATGGTGGGGCTTCCGGCTAAAGCCGGTACTACGAACACGTTGCAACGATCTGTGCAATTTCCTATTACGCGTCGGGCTTCCATTCAAGCGAACAAAGTCGTACCCGCGAGGTTGCGTGCTGCTCAGATAAAACGGCAGAGCCTTTTTGGTTCGCACCAGCAGAGCTGGTGGCTTACAACGTCAGATAGCGCATTAGAAAAGGAACGCCAAAACATGGATTGTTCGCCGATTTTTTTTGATGGCGAGATTTTCTGCAGTTACACTTTCTTAGGCGAAGGCGAGTAAGAATTTACCAATAAGACATCGGTGTCCGTAGCGGCTCGAGAACGCAAGCTGGTAAATTTTTATCCACCGCTCGCCTTACTGAAGCAAATAACCATTGTCCCTACGGCTGGAGTCCCTTTGAATATTACAGTTTTAAAAAAGTTGAGTCTTCGTGAATTGGAATCTGTTGTTGGTGGCATGTCGTGCCCGGGAGATTCAAACGCGATTGCGGCAGAAGGCTCTGGGTCGGCTGAGGGTTTGGCAGCGACGGGAGGTGCTCCGCCCGCAGCGGCTCCGCCCGTGACGGCTGCAGCGACACCGACGCCCGCAATGATTCCTCAGACAGGTCCTGCCAGCGCAGCGCCGATGCTTGATGTTTCTTCTCTGCTTACAGGAAGTCCCGCTGCAACCGGCACTTCCCCTGGAAGTCTGGGCAGCACTAGCTGATCCGCCGCTACAATTGATCCACCACGAAGCGCCCCGATCCCGATCGGTGGCGTTATCGGAACAATTGCAGTTTGTGATTGAGTACAGAGCCCGTCGCCAGTTGCAGGCTGATTTCAGCGACATAGTAGTCGCGGACCGCCTGGTTAAAGTTGGTAAAAGCATCGGCCAGTGTCTGCGTTGCCTGGAGCAGTAAATCAGCACGCTGCACCGTCAGGATTTCACCGATGTATGCGAGGATGGCGTTCTCAATAACCTCCTTGGCGACTTGAATCCGTCGCCAGGCAAACACCAGCTGGTCCACAGAGTCATTCACTTCTCGAACGATCGCAATGTCTTGCTGTTCCCGGACGATCATGAATTGTCGCCTTTGAGCCAGGACTTGCCGGGCTGCAGCTCTGGCAGCCTGATTGCCTCGCAATGGAAAGTTGGTGTTGATTCCAATGGAGACCTGATGGAATTCATCTTCAATCACGCCCATGCCAGTTTCCGCGGAGCTCAATTGGCCAGCCACGCTACCAACGAGGTCTACCTGGGGACGAATTTGATTCTGTGCGGCAATCAGGTTCTGGTCGAATGCCTCGATTTGAAGATTTAACCTCTGCAGTTCAGGGCGAAGCTGTCTGGCAAGCGCGGTGAATTGTTGACGATCGAGTGGCGGCAAAACTGCATCTTTGGATATTTGAATGTCTTCCAGCTGCAACTTGATCGGCGAACCGACATTCACTTCGGGCAGCAACATCAGCTCTTTCAGAACACGTTCCGCCAATAAAGCCTGCTGGGTTGCCTGCTCCAGTTGCAGCTTCAGGTTGCCAAGTCCTGTTCGCCCGCGCCGTACATTGAGGCTCGATTCTGCCCCCGCTTCTTTTCTGGCGCTGATCCAGCGGTCCTGAAATTCAGCCACCTGGACGATCCAGTCAAATATGCGCAAATTCTCCTGAGCCAGGAAAAGATCGAGGTAGGCGACTTTGATTTGAGCCGCTACCTGAAAAACGGTTTCTTCTGCCTGCCTGCCGGCCGCCAGGGTATTTAACTCAGCAGCTCGAATTCCGGAAAGGTTGACGTTTCTTCCTGCCCCGCGCAGCAACGGTTGGACATAGGTCGCCATCGGCGAAACAGACACGCTTTCCAGGCTATCGTTGATGCCAATGAGCGAATTGGCAAGCTGCAAGGTTCCGCCCAATGTGTTGGGAACAGCCAGCTGTGACGTGAAGGAAAGACTGTTTTGATCATTGTCTGTTCCCGGAACTGCAGCCGGCGCTCCGCCGACTGGAGAAAGGGCGCTGCTGCCATTGTTGTTGTTCAGGTTTAAATTAAGTTGCGGTTCAAATTGCGATTCTGCCTGAAGGATCGTGCTCTCCACGAGGTCGACATTCACTCTTTGATTTTGAGCCGTCAAGTTTCGGTAGATGCCTGACTGGACGGCCGTCATCAAAGGTAAACGAAACGTATTTGAAAAATGCAAATCCAGTTCAGACCAGATTTGATTCAAATCGCGAAGTCGAAACTGTCGTAATTGCTTTAGCAAGGAGACTGATTCGTTGGAAAGATCCAGTTTATCCAGTTTCTGCAAGACATCTTCCAGTGTCGTAAACTGTTGACGAGCGTCTGCCATTCTCTTCTGCGAATCGAGAGAGCTAGCGGTTGCCTGCGTTGAAGCAGCAGAATGATCATTTCCCCGGGGGTGTTCATTTTGCGGAAGCGGAGGCAATCGGCGTACTACCCTGACTGGCCGACTTATATGAGCATCCGGGGGAACTTCCATGGCCTCTGCGAGATTGCCGTTGCCTGAAAAATGAGAGCGCCGGGTGATTCGATTTTCCGTGGAAGCATCTTCCAGCATCGTGATTTGCTGCGGAACCTCTGCCAATTCCAGCGGTAAATCGTGCGAGGCGGCGATCGTTTCCGTTGAAGGGGAAGAATGATCATTTCCCATCAGGAATTCATTTTGCGAAAGTGGAGGTAGTCGATGAACTACCGAAACTCGCGGGCTTGCATGGGGGACCTGACCAGTGTTCACTGCCTCGGCGAGATTCCCTTCGCCTGAAAAATGAGGGTGCCGGGCAATTCGATTTTCTGGGCCATTGGCAACCGTTGGCGACGCTCTCAATTCGCGTGAAGAGGTTGATTCTCCTTGCCAATCGGCATCTTGCACTTCAACTGCACCGACATCCGACAATTCCAAGGTCGAATAAGCCATGTAAACAGCGATCAATATCACTGTGCATACAAGAGCCACAAGACTTGCGGTACTGCCGTTTTTACCTAACTTAAACATATCTTGACTATCGACAATCGGCAAAACCTGCATGACCGAAATAGTCTATTTTCTTTACCCAAATTAAACCGGAAGGCATTCACATCTCGAGTGATTGGGCAGCTGGCAGGCTGAGCTAACAGAACAGCGATTGTATTTTAAGCGTGCGTTTTTCTAACGCGAGACGCAGTTGCACATAGAGCTTCCAGCAGCAATGCAATCAGGTCGAATGTTCCAAGCTTTAGGCCGAGCAAGCCTTTGTGAATCTCACGCAAAGGCGCGACGGCACCAAGAACATAATCGCCTGAGATCTCGCGCCTTTGCGTGAGGCCAATCGTGTTCAAGTGTCTCGGCTACCACATCCAATTCATCATTCGTAAATCCTTGTTCGTCAATCGATATTCGAAACCAACTGCTATCACCGCTCGCCGCCCGCGAATGCTCCACCTGCCACGAACCTCCCACCACAGCCAACCTCCCATGCTGGCATTGACGCAACTACCGGTTCCACTAGAATTGCCCAGCTTCACAAGCCGCGCAAATACCACTATATAAAAGCACGTCAAAAACGATGACTTCTGAAGAGCAAAACGGCGACGACCAAACCGGTAACGATCCCGACCGATTGGAAAAAGCGCGCCGCGACAAGATGCAGAAGATCGTTGATCTTGGCTTCGACCCGTGGGGCGGACGTTTTGACGGACACGTCGCAATCACAAAAATTCGCGACCAGATTTCCGAAGCCAAATTCAAGCAGGAAGGCGGCACGCTTGTCGATCTGATCGACCCTGAAACACAACCGGAAGGATTCCAGTTTCGAGAATGGCTCGGCGGACTTGGCCCTGGCGAAATGGTCCGGCCAAAAGTTCGAGCCGCCGGGCGCATCGTCCTCCAGCGTGACAAAGGGAAACTTCGGTTCGTAGACATCCGCGACATGAGCGGCCAGATCCAGCTGTTCATTGGCAAAGGCCAAGTCGGTGATGAGAACTTCGAACTCGCCAAGTGCTTCGATCTGGGTGACATTGTCGCCGTCGATGGAGAACTCGGCCGTACGAAGACTGGCGAGCTGACGATATTCGCCGAGAAAGTTCACTTCCTGACCAAGTCACTGGAATCGCCACCGGAGAAGCATCATGGTCTCGCCGACCCGGAGCTTCGCCAGCGGATGCGTTACCTCGACCTGACTTATGGCGATGGAGTCATGGAGCGGTTCCTGAACCGAACCAGGATTGTAAAGTCGGTTCGCGAGACGTTGAACAATCTTGATTTTTGCGAGAGCGAAGGTCCCACACTGCACACGATCGCCGGCGGAGCCGCGGCCCGTCCATTCGAAACGCATCACAATACGCTCGATATGGATCTTGTCTTGCGGATCGCGCTCGAACTGCATCTCAAACGGCTGATGGTCGGCGGTATCGAACGCGTCTACGAAATCGGCCGCGTCTATCGCAACGAAGGCATCAGTCCGAAGCACAATCCCGAGTTTACGATGCTGGAGGTGTACCAGGCGTACGGGAACTACGAAACGATGATGGATCTCACGGAAAAGATCTTCATTGATGCGATCGCCGCTATCGGGAAAGGAAACGTTCTTCCGTGGGGCGACACGGAAATCGACTTTTCCCCACCCTTTGCCCGCTGCAAGTACGACGACCTCGTGAAAGAGCACGCTGGCATCGATCCGCACGATACAGACGCGATTATCGCCAAAGCCAAAGAGTTGCACCTCGACACCGACGGTCGACATCCGGACGTAATCAAGAATGAGGTCTTCGAAGCGACGGTCGAGGAGAAGCTGGTCAATCCGACGTTCGTTATCGACTACCCGGCCAGCATTTGCCCGCTCACGAAGCGTAAGGCCGACAACCCGGCAATCGCCGAGCGATTCGAGTTATTTGTTCACGGCATGGAAGTCGCGAACGCGTACACCGAACTGAACGATCCCGATTTGCAGGAAGAACTTTTTCGGACTCAACTTGAAGGCCTGTCGGATGAAGATTCGATGGCCAAAATGGACAACGACTTTATCAGGGCACTACGGCACGGCATGCCGCCGGCTGGTGGGCTCGGGATTGGCATCGACCGCATGGTCATGCTGCTGACAAACACCACGACCATTCGAGACATCATCCTGTTCCCGTTATTAAGACCGGAGCAGTAAAAGTAGATAGCGGCACGGGTGGGCGAGGCTCCGTCCGAGTCGTTGAAGTTGGAAACGCGTGAAACGGGTTCGCGGCTCGGACGG
>CALHZT010000171.1 GCA_938040995.1 uncultured Pirellulaceae bacterium
AACTGGTTTGATGTCTGCCCCGTGCTTTCCTAATCCGCAATTTGCAGCGGCCGCGCGTCGGGAGGGCGAGCTGCTGATCCGGTCACAGATTTAGACTTGCATGCGGCGCGACGGGAGGGCGAGGCTCCGTCCGAGCCGCGAATTGCCGAACCGGTCATTTTGCGATACAAGATTGTTGCTTCAGTAGCTTCAAGCTAACGCTTCGGTGGCAATTCTGACTCAACGATTTTGGCAAAGCAAAGAACGCTTCGGCGGCTCGGACGGAGCCTCGCCCTCCCGTCGCGCCGCGAGTCATATGACGAGTTTGAAAAATTCAGCTCCCTCGCTACAGGTCGTACTTGCCAGAAAATGCGACTCCTTTGGAAGTAGAACGCATCTACCCTAAAGCGTGAAAATCTCGCAAACCACAATTGGAACGCTATGAAATTCAACCTGCTTCAGCTATTCGCAATCTCCATGCTGCTGCTCGCGTGTTGTCTCTTTTTCGGCCGACGACTGGTCGGCAACGTCAACTTTGAAGATCACGAATGGACGGATGAGTGGCCCGTAACTTGTGCTCCGCTGAAGCCACGCCTGCAGATTTCACTGAAAGAAAGACAAAGGCAACGGGAACAGCTGCGACAAATGCAAAGCGAGTTTTTTTCATGGGCTAAGCAAGCAAACAGCCAGCGTAGGCAATTGAACGGTGCTGGATACGTGCTCCTCGGTCTCGGCTCCGCTTGCCTGATCTTTGGAGCTACCCGTCGCGACTCTGGCAACTTGAACTGAGCGGCGACGCGACGGGAGGGCGAGGCTCCGTCCGAGCCGCGAATTGCCGAACCGGTCATTTTGCGATACAAGATTGTTGCTTCAGTGGCTTGAAGCTAACGCTTCGGTGGCAATTTCGACGGTAATGGCTTGGCAAAGCAGAAAACGCTTCGGCGGCTCGGACGGAGCCTCGCCCTCCCGTCGCGCGGCCGCCTCGCTCCCATATCACCCCCCTCCCATATCGCCTCGCTCCCATATCGCCGCGTGAGCTTATGACTAAGAAATATCCAAATCGAAAACGTCCGGCACGCGGCGTGAAATATGTTGAGGGCCAGCCAACAGTCATCTATGACACGGTATGCACGCGGTCAAAAGAGCGATGGCTGGCGAACGATGAAATTCATAGAGCGATTGTTGAAGTTTGGTCAGAAGAAGCGACCGCGTGGCTGGTCGGCCGTTATGTGATCATGCCAGATCATATTCACTACTTCTCGTGGGCAACAGATACGAACATCCCTTACGACAACTGGGTGCAGTTTTGGAAGTCGAGATTTTCCTGGAAGCACGGTCAAGGTGACCGGCGTCTTCAGTCAGATGACTGGGATACGCGAATGCGATCGTTGGAATCGTACGAGGAAAAGTGGGGCTATGTGAAAAGAAACCCTCAACGAGCTGGCCTCGTCCGCGATCCCGATGACTGGCCGTACCAGGGCGAAGTTCACAATTTGGAGTGGTAGATGTCGAGAAGACGGCGCGACGAGAGGGCGAGGCTCCGTCCGAGCCGCGAATTGCCGACCCGGTCATTTTGCGATACAAGAATGCAGTTTTAGGATCGCGAAGCGAACGCTCCAAGCGTTCGGTGGTAATTCTGACTTGATGATTTAGCAAAGCGAAAAACGCTTCGGCGGCTCGGACGGAGCCTCGCCCTCCCGCGCCGCAATACAACCCGTCGCGCCGCAATACAACCCGTCGCGCCGCAGCGCATTCCCGTCGCGCCGCCGCAGGGTCTCGCACCACAACTCAATCAACCTGCCAGTCAATTTCCGCCTGCTCATTCGCGGCGAGGAATTCATTCACTTGCGAAAACGGCTTGCTGCCGAAAAAACCGCGATACGCCGACAATGGCGATGGATGAGCCGACTCAATGACAAGATGTCGATCAGCGAGAACGAGCCTGCGCTTCTTTCTCGCGGGACCGCCCCACAATACAAACACAACACTCTGTGGAAGCGAATCAACAACCTGGATAATTCTGTCGGTCAACGTCTCCCACCCTTGCTTGCGATGCGAGTTCGCTTCGGCGGCTCGAACAGTCATCACTGTATTTAGCAACAACACTCCTTGCTTCGCCCACGACTCGAGGCAACCGTGATTGGGTATATCGCACCCGACATCCGACTGCAGCTCCTTGTAAATATTCCGCAGCGATGGAGGGATCTTCACACCAGATGGAACGGAAAAGCTCAGCCCATGCGCCTGCCCCGGCCCATGATACGGATCCTGCCCAAGAATCAGGACGCGAACATTTTCCGGCGCAGTCAGTCTGAATGCCTCGAACACCAATTCAGCCGTAGGATAGACTTCATGCCGGGCACGTTCGGCATCGACAAATTTTGCCAAACGCTGAAAATAGGGCATCGCGACTTGGTCATCCAGCAGAGCCTTCCACGCGGCAGGAATATCTTCGTCGATTCGGAATGGAAATTTGTCAGCCAAAATGAAATCCAGATGTCATGCAGGATGCCGATTACGGACAGGCGTTGATCAGTTAAGATAAGCCTCATGTCGAACCTTACCAAGGAACCTGTCAACGAAAAGCTCAATCGCGGCCTGAAGATCGGGAACATCCAGCTGGACTTCCCGATCGTACAGGCGGCGCTCTCGGGCTATAGCGACTGGCCCATGCGAGTCATCGCGAAGCGGCTCGGCGCACCGTACACCATCTGCGAGGTCATGCTGGACAAGTTCCTTGTCGAGATCAAAGACGAGCGAAAAAAGAATAAGCACTTCCTGCACATCAGTGACGAAGAGCATCCCGTCGGCGGGCAGTTGATGGGTGCTGAGCCGGAACAGTTTTCGCTGGGAGCAGCACGACTGGTGAAGGCCGGTTATGACATCATCGACATTAATTTTGGCTGCCCGGTGAAAAAAGTCCTCGGTCGGTGCCGCGGTGGATTTCACCTTAGTCAGCCGGACGTTGCTCTGGAGATCGTGCGTCGCACGCGAGACATCGTGCCAGACGAAATCCCGGTTACCGTCAAGATGCGACGGGGTATCGATGATACGCAAGAAAGTCGCGATAACTTTTTCGAAATCCTCGACGGTGCGTTCGACATTGGTATCGCTGCGATTACTATCCACGGTCGAACGGTAGAGCAGCGATACATCGGACCCAGTCGCTGGGAATTTCTTCGTGAAGTCAAAGAGCATGTCGGTGACAAGGTAATTCTCGGCAGTGGCGACTTGTTCACTCCGCATGACTGCTTCAACATGATCGAACAAACCGGCATCGACGGAGTCACGGTGGCTCGCGGAGCCATCGGGAACCCGTGGATCTTTCAGCAGTGTCGCGCTCTTGCGGCTGGCAAACCACTTCCGCTTCCGCCGACGCTCTTTGAACAAGCCGCGATCATTCGCGAGCACTACGATCTTGCCGATCAACTCTATGGTCCTCGAGCCGGATCATTGATGCGAAAGTTCGGGATCAAGTATGCGTCGCTTCACCCCAATTTTAAGGAAGTGCGTGACGCGTTCGTTCGCGTGCGGGAAAAGTCAGAATGCTTTGAAGTGCTGGCACAATATTACGCAGTGGATATGCCCGGCAAGTACCCCGGAAATGATATCCACAAAGCACAAAGCTCCTGCACGCCGGGTTAGGATCGTTCGATCAATTAGTGTCGAATCTCCGTTCATGACGACTCACTTGACGGCCTATGGCGCCTATGGCCGTCTTCCCCACGAACGCGGGGCCCCACTCGAAGCGTGTTAACCCTCAATGCCTTTCCCTGCATCAAAAAGCCAATTCAATTCAATTCAATTCAATGGATTCCCGCCTGCGCGGGAAAGACGGAGGAAAATCAGGCAGTAATTTCTCGAACGATCCTTAGCCGCCCCAAAGTGGTCATGGCAAAACAGTCAATTTGACGTTGGCCCTTCCCCCTCGCGAAAATTTCAAGAAATCACAAGTCTGTGCTACCTTGATTGGCATGCAGCAATCGCCAACCACCCGCCGCGCGTTTACTCTCGTCGAGCTGTTGGTTGTGATTGCCATCATTGGGATTCTCGTCGCGCTACTCTTGCCGGCTGTCCAAACGGCTCGCGAAGCCGCCAGACGTATCCAGTGCGTCAATCAGATTCGACAACTTTGCCTGGCCTCGTTGACTTACGAATCATCCAACCGGAGCTTCCCGCCTGGCCTCGTCGACGATGATGGCAACTTGCAGGACGCGCAACACAACGGGTTCGTCTACCTCTTGCCGTTCTTTGAAGAGTCGGCGCTACACGACCAGTACAGGTTTGACGAAGACTGGAAGAGCGAAAATAACGCAGCCGTCGCGCAGACAAGAATCGAGTTCCTGATCTGTCCGTCCAACGAAAGCGCCGTCGTCAACGAGGGCAACTTGCCTGGTGCGCCGACGGACTATGCCTTCAGCAAAGGCGACGTGGCCTACCTTTGCAAAAAGCCGCAAAATTCTGGCATCTTTGATGTGAACAGTCACACCCGAGTTGGCAAGATTGCCGACGGACTTTCAAAGACGATGGCGTTTGGAGAGGCCATTAGTGACCCAGAGTGGCCAGCCGTACCACCATGAGGCTGACCAGGACTCAAGTTGGGCCAGGTCTGGACCAAAGCAGATTGTGACGGAATTAACGAACTCAATTTCCAGGGCGGAGTTTGCGGCGTGCTTGCTGTCACGGCACAGAATCCCGGCCCGGATGGTACCTGGAATACGGACGATGATATTCTGGCTGCAATGAACCAAAATCCTGGGCAAGTCTCACTGGACCGCAACCCGGACGATAATTGCATGGACGATGGCGATCGCGCTCGCGGCTTCGCAGGCAAGCATGAAGGGGGCGTCGTCTTCGCATTCGCTGACGGTTCGACTCGCTTACTTGGTGAGTCGATGGATCCAGCGACTTACCGCGCTCTCAGCACCATCAACGGCGGCGAAATTACGGCTTTAGAGTAAACCGAATCTCACGACGTGGCTATACTCGTCTGTTCTTGCCATCAAACTCAAGGATCCATACCGTGAAAAAACCGAAGTTCACTTTCGCACTTTTCGGTGCGGCGATTGCCATGTTGATGACTGGATGCAGTGAGACTCCCGGCAACCGAACATTAAACATCGCTCGGGAAACGGACACGATGGACACTGGTGCAAGCGAACAGAAAATCACGAGGAATGCGTCGGACAAGACGGTTCGCATCGGCGCAATCGACTGGTATGTCAAATACGAAGACGCCATGGCTGCTGCAAAGGAATCGAATCGCCCCATCTGGCTTCACTTCGGCGAGAATCCCGGATGACAGGGCTGTCGAGATTTCGCAAGCGGTCCGCTTGTTGACGAAAAAGTTGTCGCGGCTTCTGAAGATTTCGTACCAGTCTTCATTGATACGCTGGGACAGGCATCAGAATATCAGCGTTTCGATGAACAATTTGGCAGCTATCCGGTCCTTCGAGTTCACAACCTCAAGGGAGAAGAAATCGGTGGCCGCATTGATGGCAACAAGGTGGCTGGCCGTATTCCTGTAAATCAGATTCTCAAGCAACTACAAACGGCCAAAGCCGCGTTTTAAATAAGGGGTCGGGAGTCTTTTTCAGTCAGCTCAAACAAAAAGGTCGGGAGTCTTTTTCGATCAGAGCGTTTACCACTGGCTCAAACAAAAGGGTCGGGAGTCTTTTTCGGTCAGAGCGTTTACCACTGGTTACCGTGTTGGCCGAAAAAGACTCCCGACCCTCTTCAGTGTAATGCCACTTTTTTGCCGCACTAACATGAGCGAATCATACCTCGGCGGCCTCGCGTTACCGGCAACATCTCTCACGTTCTCAATCGGGTGCTGCAAGAAACACTCTGTTCGAGACGGAAGAAGATTGCGACTCGTTCCTTACTGTTGTTGAGCAAGCTCGGGACATGCCGGCAAATCCCACGGCGATTGGCTACCCAAAACCAATTCACTTATCTTCCGCATGCTTCAGGAATCGGAAGACGTCACTATCAGTCGTGAGGATCAGCGTGCTGTCTTTGTTGAGCATGTCTACGTAGGAATCCATGGTCTTGCTGAACTCGTAAAACTCGACTGACTCGGGCGACTGATTGTACGCATCGGCATAAATCTGGGTTGCCTGAGCATCGGCGGCACCGCTTATTTCCTGTACTCGCTTGTAGGCTTCGGACGAGATCTTTAACAGATCGCGTTCCTTCTTGCCCTGAATCTTTGCTGCCTCACCTTCACCTTCGGACCGAAATCTCTCCGCGATCTGTTCACGTTCACTGGTCATTCGGTCGAAAATTCGGGCGCGAACACTGTCGTTGTAGTTGATGCGTTTGAAACGGACATCCAGCAACTCGATGCCGAAGTCCGTTAGCTTTCCGGCGGCTTTTTCAAAGATCTCTGCTTCAATTTTGGCGCGGCCCATCTTGATCGGATAGAGCGTGCCAATATTGCCGGGTGCGTCAGCGAGTACCGCATCCTGAGCTGGCTGCCGGTCTTTGGTTGTCCGGATCACCTCAATCAACTCGTGCTTCGCGATTGCGTTCCGCGTTTCACTTCCGAGGATGTCGTTCAGTCGGGACTGGGCACTTCGTTCGTCACGCAGCCGCAAGTAAAACTGTTTTGCGTCCTTGATGCGCCAACGACCGAACGTATCCACCAGGATGTACGTCTTGTCTTTCGTCGGCATTTCAACAGGGCGACCGTCCCATTCCAAAATTCGTTTTTCGATCCGCGTTACATTCTGAATGAACGGGAGCTTCAGGTGCAGGCCCGCATCAGTTACGGGCTCACCGACAGGACGACCAAACTGGGTGATGATCGCCTGCTCGGTTTCTGACACCGTGTAGGCTCCTGTGAACAGAAGAAATGCGATTACCGCGACTGCGATAGCTATCAAGCGTCCAGACATTCGATTCATGGCTGGCTCCCTTCGGTTGAAAGTTGCAAGAGCGGAAGAATCTGACTTGCCGTCTCGTCAATAATGATCTTTCTGCCAAGTTGCGGAACGACCTTCTGCATCGTCTCGATATAGATTCGCCGCTTGGTGACTTCTGGAGCTTTTACGTATTCAGCCAACACGGCGTTGAATCTCGCTACATCACCCTCGGCTTCGTTGACGCGCTTGAGTGCGTAACCTTCCGCCGCCTGAATCTTCTGTTCGGCTTCACCGCTCGCACGGGGAACGACCTTGTTGTACTCGCCGTTGGCAATGTTGATCATTTGCTCGCGTTGCTGTTGCGCCTGATTCACTTCGTTAAACGAGTTTTGCACCGGCTTGGGTGGATTGACGTTTTTCAGCTGAACCTGATCAATGCTCAAGCCCAGCTCATACTTGTTTACTACCGCCTGAAGCTGACTGAGCGCTTCCGCCTCAATTTCCTGGCGACCGATCGTGATGACTTCGTCCACCGTTCGGTCCCCAACAACCGTTCGCATGACCGATTCTGAAATATCGCGGAGTGTCACACCCGGCTCGCGAACTTTGAACAGATAGAGCTGAGGCTCAACGATGCGAAACTGGATGATCCATTCGACGGACGCAGCATTCAGGTCACCGGTGACCATGTTGCGTTCCTGTTCCTGCTCTTCCGAGTACTGGGTATCATTCGTCGCGCCTCGCGAACCGAAACCAAATTCCTGTTTCAACTGTCGTTTCACGGGAACGAACGCCACGCGGTCGATGCCAAATGGGAATTTAAAACGCAGGCCGGGCCCGACGGTTTTCACGTACTTGCCGAAGCGCAGAACCACGCCTTCTGATTCCGCTTGCACGGTGTAGAACGAAGTTAGCGCGAGCAGGATTAACAGGACGACCGCTGACGCGACAAGAGTCACAACTCGATGGTCATCGCGCTTCCATTTTTCAAACCACGCCTGGAATTCATTATTCATAGTCTGTTGACTCAGCGATGTTGCTACGGAACCGGGGAATGATCTCAGTTTTATCGAAGACGTAGATATCACCGGCTTGTCCGGCGATCTCCACGCGAACCCAAAGAACTTCCGGATGCTGCAATATAGGTGGGTAAGCCGGGCAGCCATGACTTAATGTTCGCGGCGTCGAAATTTCGCGACAGAGTCAGCGGAACTTCGCCGGGAATGCCTGATATACGGATTGTCGTGGCAGGCTACTGCCGATCAACCAGGGAACGAAGCCCCGGGATCGCGACATGATCACTGATGATCTCCTCGAAGGTATTTTCCGTAGAAGGCGAGAGGATATCAGCGAAAAAATTCCGACTCGCCAGAGCGACGAGTCGAAGACATTCCTCACGGGCTTTTTCGCTTTTCATCGACAACGTCGGCGTTGCCAGCCGGCCAGCAGCAAACCGCCGCCGAGAATGATACAGAGTGCGGACGGTTCGGGAACAATCTTGAACGCGCCCGTTTCGGCGGCATCGCCAACCGAAAAAATTGTTTGCCCTGGAACGCCAGCCCCAGAAATGCTTCCAAGTTCGATATCGACGAATCCGCTGGGGGCGCGAAACGAATCGGCGGTCAGCCCTGGATCCAGTTGCAAAATTGGAATTGGCGACTCGCTAATAAACAAACTTGGCGAAACGTTGAGCGAGATCCTTGAATTAAAAATCGAAGCACTCCACGCCAATCCATTACCAAATGCCGGTTGCGCAAGTTCCGCGGTTGCACCGTCGTAAGGAATAAAAAGTAAATTGAGCCCAAAATCGTCGCCGCCGATCACCCCCGATGCCGGAGTGTCGTCGATGCCGTTGGCGCCCGCATTATAGATGTAGAAAAGTCCGTCGGACGGGTCGTAACAAAAGGTGGGATCGACTTCGATTCCACTATTTGGATTGAGTGCCGGATCACCGTCCGCCGTTGCCCAACGTTGAGCATTGGCATCGAAAGCCAGCAGCAGTAAGACAATTATTGATAGCGTTTTGTAGTTCATCGCTCAGCTCCATAGGAATGCTCGACGAAGGCCAACGATCCTCCACCGTCTTAATACACAATCCGGTACCCTTCAGGCAGGGTTTCTGCCAATTCCTTCCCACTGACCGGAGAATTATGACCAAAAGTTGACGGCATGTCACATTGAATTACAAATTCACCGCGGCAATTGTGGATTAGGCTTCGAGCAAAGGCTCTTCAAAACCTGCGTGCGCTCCGGATTACAACCGTTATTCAAACGGGTTCTCCGATTCGGAATCGAGATTCTTCAGGAACTCCCTGTCTTCCTTGCACAGTTTCGAAATCGGCACCGTCTTGTTGCCCTTTTTGGTTTTTAGAACCACCTTCGATTCCGTATGGCTCACGTAGGTGGCGAGAATTTCGTGCTTTCCTGACACGTCCGTCCACGTCCGAGGTTTGGCGGACAAGTCGCCTTTCTCGCTTTTTGAAAGTCGAGCGAGTCGTTTTACGGTCTTCTTCCGGATGATCAATAAATCGCGATCGAGTGATTCGTCAAAACCGGAACCCAGCCCGTCAAAACTAACCCTCACGGTGCTGTCATCATTTTCGCGGATGACTCGCACCAGTTTCCACCTGCGAAATTTGCATACCGCGAGCTCCGTTCCTTTCGGAAGCGAAAGGTCCCCTGACAGCTGCTCCGAATCATTCGGAATGGGAAGATCCATACTGTAGACTCGCCGCAGATGCCGTTTTCTGGCATTCGACGCAAAATCGTCTCGCGACTCCCCACGTTCCGGAAAGGCCGAACCTTCCGGAAACGCCGAACCTTCCGATCCACTCAGGTTCTCCGCGAACTTTTCACGGGCTTGTTCGTCCTCCAAATCATCCAGCGTCTTGCGCCGGATTGCAAAATTTTTACCTGGCCGTGCGCCGTCGAAAGCCGAATCTTTCCCTTCGTAATGAACGTATAACCAGCCATTTTCGTGCCGGACAAAATAGGCCGTTTCCCACTTACCACCCCACTCGTAGATCAACGGCGTGCCCTTGACCAACCGGGCTTTGTCTAAGAGCGGGACCGCATCGTGCGGCAGCGGCAACTTGCCTGAATCGAGCACCCGCATACTTGGTTGGAACGTTTCTGGATTCGATTTTGCTTTGGCCAGCGTAGCCGGCGCCACGGCTAGCCACTTCTCAACCGGTTTGTTCTCTATCTGGTCCGAACCGACAAACCGGACTCGTGCCTTTCCTTCACTCAACAACGACAAAATTTCGGCTTCTTTCCACTCTCCATAACTTCCAACCATCACGATCATACCCGGCAGCAATTTCGTTGAACGGTAAACCGCCTCGTAACCTTCCGGTAGCGAATCGGGAGGCTGCTTGCCAAGCTGATGTTTTTCCCACGCCGCCCTTTCCTTTTCGTTCCACTGTCTGGCTCTGGTTTTCGACGGAACTCTTCCCACCTGGACCGCATTCGAAACCATGCATACCCCAAAGTTCTTTCCCGCCCAGTTCGCATTCGAGACAAGATAAACTTCGTAGTTGTACTGCTGCCTGCCAAATCCGCCAAACGTTGGCGTCAACATATATTCACCGGATTCGTCCCAAATATGAGCCGAGCCGATGATCCGCTGCTCACCCTCTTCGTCTTTTACGACCAGGCGAACCGGCCCCCCCGAATCGCCACGTTCGGTTCTTCTGTATTCGAAGACGATGCCCGTCTGGCCGAACGAGTTCGTCTCGACACGGAAGTTACTTAACCTGAACGCCGGAGCGCCCTCCGGAGCAACCAGCGGTTGTTCAGCGTGGCTGGCGCCACTCGCGAGAAACAGGAACGAGATCAGGAAAAATAAAGTTCGCGTGCGCATGTCAACAGTCTTGGAGATGAGAGCTTACGGACCAAACCGCCGTGGAGACTCGCAAGGGCGGTCTTAATCAAGATACCACCGAAAAACTCAACTTGCCAGTGCGACCATTCACAGTCACCCGTGGGACATTATCGCAAGTCGCGCTGGAAATTTCGGCGCTGCTATCCGGCAGGCGAAGCGTCCGAGAGCCACATTAAGGGAGCCACATTAAGGGGTCGGGAGTCTTTGATTGGCTGCGATATTGCGGTAGGTTTAACGAAAGGGTCGGGAGTCTTTTTCAGCCGGAGCGTTTACCATTGGTCACCGTGTTGACCGAAAAAGACTCCCGACCCTCTGCGGTGTCATACTACTTTCTAGCCTCGCTTCCATGAGTGAACCATGCCTCGACGGCCTCGCGTTGCTACTGGCAATTACGTCTATCACGTTCTCAATCGGGCTGTTGGAAGAAACACTCTGTTCGAAACGGAAGAAGATTACGACTCGTTCCTTACTGTTGTTGAGCAAGCCCGGGACAGAGCCGACTGCCGACTGCTCTCTTTTTGCGTCATGCCGAATCACTGGCATTTGGTACTTTGGCCTGTAGGCGACAATGACCTTTCCGAATACATGCGATGGCTGACTGTGACGCATACACAGCGTTGGCACTCTTTTCACGGCACCTCGGGAACCGGCCCACTGTATCAAGGGCGATTCAAGTCGTTTCCTGTTCAAGCTGACGATCACTTCTATGCCGTGTGCCGCTACGTGGAACGCAACGCCCTAACCGCAAGGCTGGTGCGCAAAGCGGAGAACTGGCGATGGAGCAGCCTGTGGCTTCGCGAAAACGAATCATCCCAAGTCACGCTGGATCGCTGGCCGATTGCATACCCCTCGCGCTGGCGGCAGAACGTCAATAGTATCCAAACGAAGAAAGAAGTTGCAGCAATTCAAAATTCAATCCGAAGAGGGGCGCCCTTCGGAAGCGAAACCTGGGTTAAACGCACTGCGAAGCGTTTGAGCCTCGAATCGACTTTGCGCTCGCGAGGTCGACCTCGATTAAGTGAATGAGCACCTGGCGAGTTGGCGATAAAGGAGTCGGGAGTCTTTTTCGGTCAGCACGGCAACCAATTGTGAACGCTTTGGCCGAAAAAGACTCCCGACCCCTTTATTGTCCGGCATCTCGCAACCTGTCAGCGATCACTGTATCGATGAGCAGCTGAATTATGTGATAAGCCACCATTGGCAGAATGGTGAGACCGCCACCGACCATGAGCGCGATCTGCAAGCCGATCATCAGCGTTTTTTGACTGCCAGCGAATCCAACGGCGATCCATTCTGGCCTGCCGAGTCCGATGCCCCGCCCCAGCGACTGGCCTAGAAAAAGCATGGCAGTATGAAGCAGCACGCACGCGAGCAACATCACAAACAGTCCACCGAAAAAGCCTGAACCCGACAAGTCGGTTGTCTGCAAATGCAAGCCGCAATGGATGGCTCCAACGAACACGATCCCGAGCAAACCAGTCTGCGCCAACGTGCCCAGTATGGCTTTGTTCGACGTGCTCCACGCCGCGATCTTTTCGTTGCTTCGAAGTAGTTGCCCGAGCAGCATCGGCAAAAACACCAGCAGCGAGAGTTTGCTGACCATGCCCGCCGCGGAGATCGAAACATCTTCGGTGCCCGCAATGAACGTCAGCCACATTGGTGTAATCACGAAGCAAAGCCCGTTGGTGATCACCGTGGTCATGATGGCAACCACATCGTTGCCACCAGCACGCCGTGTCCAGACGGCTGCCGAAGCAACCGTGCATGGAGCCGCTGCCGCCACCACAAAACCTGTCGCCCATTCGCGGCTCATGAATTTTGCCATGAGTAAGGCAACCGCAGGAAGCACTCCAAAGTTAATAAACACAGCGAGGCCGGCAGCGGCGGGACGGCGGAAAGTCTGCTTTATCGACTTGGTCTCCAGTGGCAGCGAAGTCAGAAAAAGCACGCCGGCTACGATCAGGTTTCGAGCCAACTTCCAGGAAGTCGCCACCTCAAATGTCGCGGGAAAGCCGAGCCCAATGACAAGCAGGCTGACCAGGGCGATGATGAACCATTGGCGTTTTAAAAAGGACGGATCGCGACTCATGCTAGCGGCTCCCCGGTAATTCTGGTGCCGATGAGACATCGGGCCGCAACGCCCTCTCCCTCGCTTAGGCTCGACCTCTCCCGGAATTCTCGCCGAGGCTCGAAAGGGAGAGGTGACATCATGAAACCAGCGAAGGAACGCACTATCGCGCACCAGATTGGCCAACTAAAATCAATGATTCTGTACTCCTTTCAATTGCGACCCTGATTTTGATCGAAAGATTCGATGCTTCGATACTGGACTGCTGGCGAATCTCACGGAAAAACACTGCTTACCATTGTTGATGGTTTTCCGGCGGGCGTCACTATCGACTGTGAGGCGATTAACCACGACCTTGCGTTGCGTCAGGGTGGTTACGGTCGAGGTGGCCGCCAACGAATCGAGACGGACAAAGTCGAGATTCTCACTGGCGTGTGGAAGGGCGAAACGCTGGGTGCCCCGATTTCGCTCCAGGTCATCAATCGGGATTACAAGCTCGAAAAGATGGAAGATCTCGAACGTCCAAGGCCCGGGCATGGCGACTTGACCGGCGCCATCAAGTATCTCGGTTCGATTCGAGGTGTGCTTGAGCGAGCGAGTGCACGAGAAACGGCGGTGCGCGTCGCGACTGGATCGCTTTGCAAACAGCTGCTTGAACATTTTGGCATCAAGACGCTGGGCTATGTTGCGGAACTGGGCGGCGTGAAGGTTCCGGCTCCTGCGGGCACCATCGACGAACACCGCAAGCTGCGCGAATCGAGTATCGTCTACACGCTCGATCCTTCGAAGGATGACGACTTCCGGACGCTGATTGATCGCACGGGCAAAGAAGGCGACACGCTCGGCGGCGTGCTTGAAGTGCGAGTCGAAGGTTTGCCGTTCGGCCTGGGGACGCATGCCCAATGGGATCGCAAGCTGGACGGGAGAATCGCTCACGCAGTGATGGCGGTGCAAGCCATCAAAGGTGTCGAAATTGGAATGGGCTTTGATGCGGCGCGACGGCCCGGCTCCGAAGTTCACGATCCGATCGAGTACGATGCGTCGAAGGCGGACCAGCCGAGCCTGGGCTACACTCGCCCATCGAATAATGCAGGTGGCCTGGAAGCCGGCATGACCAATGGCCAGCCGCTGGTCGTTCGGGGCGCGATGAAGCCGATCAGCACACTTCGGAAGGCTCTCGGCTCGATCAACATGGAGACCAAAGAACCGGAAGCCGCATCTTACGAACGCAGCGATGTGTGTGCAGTTTCCGCGGCAGGTGTGATTATCGAAAACGTGGTGGCGTTCGAAGTCGCTCGGGCGTTTGTCGAGAAGTTTGGCGGTGACAGCCTGCAGGAGATGAAAGCGCGATACAAATTATTCCTGGAAATGGCGAAAGAACGGTAGTTGAAGTTCATGGTAGTGGACTTAGGCCACGAGTCCGTCGGGAAAAATTTGCAGGTTTGACAGCCTTTGCCGAAGTTAGGCAGCGTTTGCCGTCTTCCCCGCGAACGCGGGGATCCAGATGCCTGGATTCGTCGGAGCCTGCCGAACAAAAGAAACAGATGGTAGTTCACTGGGTTCCCGCGTGCGCGGGAAAGACGGTGTTTAAGCAGCTCTTGTACGTAGCTGAGCACGGATTGCTCGAAACATGAATTCAAACCCAACAAAGCGGTTCTTTTGCCGAGTGATCTTTATCGCCCTTGGTTTGCTGCCTCTTTTAGGTACCGTCAGTTGGGCAACGTATCGCGGCCTTTACCAAACCAACGCGAGCTATGCCTCGGAAATCGGCAAGCACCTTGGACTGGGATGCGACGTTGAGAGAGCGATACACGTTCGCCCGGGCGTGATCCGCTTCGAAGGTCTCAAACTGCGAGACACGGAAGGCCTTGAAATTCTGGGACATTGCGACGAAGCCACGTTGCATTCCAGCCCGTTCGACCGGGAGATCCGAATATCGGCATTGTCGGTGTCCGACGTCCATTTCCGTCGATTGCTCGAATTGCTGGACGAGCGTGTTCTTCAGAACCCGCGCATGCTTCAATTGCAGACGGCCATTCAGATTGACCGTTTAACCATCGACTCGGCGGGCTCATCGGCAGTTATTTTTGACGATGTCCGTATCGTTGCATCGCTTAGCAACGTTGGGCCGCAAGCCAACGCTGAATTCACACTGATACCCGCGAACGAGAGCAGTGGCGTAGCGAACGAACCCATCCGACTGGACGTCATTCGAGAACTGGCTCAACATGGCTCGGGTGACGGCGAACCTTCAATTCCAGTCACCAGACTGAATTTGATAACCGGCAACGCAACGCTACCCTGCTCTTTGCTGGCTGGATTTTTTGGCAGCCACCACCTCAATCCCGACGCAACCTTCGAGGGAAACATTCACCTCGTTTCCGATAGTCACCAAAGTGCTGCGTGGACCGGTGACGCATATGGTCATCTCGAGAATTTGCAGTTGCAAGAAATTTGTTCCATCGCGACTGGAAACGCAAAGCTAACGTTCCGCAAAGCGACGTTTGACAAGGGCGTGGCAACGTTGCTCGATGGGACACTTGCCGTAAACGGCGGGAAGCTCCAATCCGGGTTCGTTCATTCAGCGATTGAAAACCTTGGAATAACGATTGCCGATTCGCATCGGAGTCAATTGGCAAACCCGGATGGGCTCATACCATTCGATGCAATCAACATTGATTTCGTGGTTGAGGACGGTGAATCGACGCTACGAGGCACTGCCCCATCAGCTCCTACGGGCAGTATGGGCACCATCAACGGTGAGTCGCTTTTCGTTCAGCCGAAATCAAAAGTTCGCAATGTCGATCTTTTGCGAACGTTGCTGGGGTTGTCGCAGGATCAGGTGCCAATCGCCAATGATTCCACGTTGCTTCGCGCGTTTCCGCAGTAAGCCGTAGGGCATGCTACGTAGCCGTAGCAGGCTTTGACGACAGCGCGAACAAACCAAGCAGCACGATGGCTAATTGCGAAATTGCGAAAATACCGAGCGATTTCAAAACGCCTTCGGTAAATCCGTAGTTGTGCAGTCCGATGCCAAGTTCGTTGACTCCGAACCACGACCATGCGGTGACAATATTGCCGAGAATCGCGAGCAATGCCAATCCACGGGTTCGAATCATGCCGCCCCAACGGGCATGGAGAATCAGCGCATTCCAGAGCACAATCATCAGCGCCCCATTCTCCTTGGGATCCCAACCCCAGAATCGCCCCCACGAATCGTCTGCCCAGAGCCCGCCAAGAACCGTACCGACGAAGCTGAAGAACATTGCGAAGCAAATCGTTCCGTAAATGATGCTTGAAAGTGACTTGTCGACGGTATCGGCGACTTCGCCTTTTCGAACAACAAATCTCGCCACAACATACGCGATTGCAAATGCGCCAGCGAGGAAAGTGGCGGCGTACCCAAGCGTGATACACACCACGTGAGTCGCCAACCAGAACTGGGTATCGAGGACGGCCTGGAGGACGGAGAAAGTATCGCCGCCAAACGCGAGCAAGTGCGCGATGATGAGAGTCGAAAATCCGACGACGGACGCAACCAGTCCGGCGATCCCCAGCCGCAAAATGAACATTTCAATAATGAGCGCGAGCAGTACCATTCCCCATCCGACAAACACAGCGGAAGTAGTCAGGTTGGTCACGGGAGGTCGGCCGGAGATGATCATACCGGCGACGATCGCAAAAGTGTGGACGGCAAAAGCGACTAACGCCACCGAGAGCGCCGAGCGACGTAGCGGTTCGAACCAGCGAATCCAGCTGAATGCCGTTAGCAGAAAGACAACAACATAGAGCGTCATCGCTACGATGTACGGCTGAAACGAATTGAACATCACCTCAAACTTCACCTTCTTCGGGTCGTAGTCCTTTGGCGGATCCTGTTCAAGATCCTTGAGGTAACCGATGACGGCTCGATTAAACCCTTTCGCATCGCCACTCGAATAGGCGTCGACAATTTCCGACCACTTTCGGACTCGGCGATCTGGCTTTTCTCCGCTAAAAATCTGTTTGATGAATGCTTCGTTGATGGCGCCCGCGAACGGCATCCACAATTCCTCTGACGAGCTGATCGGTACCACGAGCGGCGGATTCCTTGCCATTAGCAACCGGTTCAGCCGCGGAGCCTCCGCTCCCAGTCGCGCGATCTCCTCGACCGCCGCTTTGGCGCCCTCGGGATCCTTCTCGTGCATCTCCCTTGTGGGCACCGACGGAAACGGGATCGGCATAAACGAAGAACGCATTCGCTCAAATTCACGCAGCCGGGAATCCGTCTCGATCAGTTTTCTCTGAACGGACGTTAAAGCCAACTTGTCTTCTTGGGCGACCGCGCGAGCTTTATCGACCTTTTCCTCGAACTGCTCGATGCCTTTGGACAAGTCGTTAATGGAGTAAAGAAAACCTTTTCGCCGCTCCAAGCCAAACGCGTCAAGCACGCCAATGTTGTCGATTCGAAACACGTTGTGATCTCGAGCCGCATCCGAGTGAGTCACCGTGTCGAGCATCCATACGAGCGAAGGTTCCTTCTTTTTTCGTTTGCTACCTTCAACTGGCGTATACAGCTTCTGTTTGTCGGACAACGCGCGAAGCGCGTTTCGCGAAAGCGTGTCGATTGGCTTGATGCGGCCGCGATAGACAACGGGAATCTGTGCGAACTTGTCCATTCGCATTTCGTTGTGTACGACTTCCGGGACTCGCGACTTGCTTGCAACATAGATGCCGAAAAACAACGCCAAACCGACTGGCAACGCGATCCCCGACTTGAACCCGATCGAAGGCGTCGTGCGTTCCTGATTCGCGACTCTGTTGATGAAGCGGACCAACGTCAACAAAAAGTGATAGAGCATGCCGATGAGCACAAGCATGCAGGCGACGTACGGAATCATCCATCCAAAATTGGTGACGACCGAGAGTTTGGTTAGTTCCGAACCATCCGACAACATCTGGTAGTCGCTCTGGTAAAACGTTTCCCCCGCGTATCGAAGGGGGTTGTTCATCCAGATTCGGATCTTTTCATTCTCGACGCCGCGCGATTCATCGCTAAGTGTGATCCATGAGGAATAATCCATCGGCGTGCTTGTGCCAACGTAATCATTCTTCTGAATGTCATCGAGCTTGATCCTGTAGGACTTCCCATAGTTCCGCTTGAACCGCAAAAACATCTCATACTTTTTTCCGTCAACGTTCACGAATTCTGGAATTGGCGGCGGCATGTTTTCGAGGATGACATCAGAATCGCCAAAAAACTGGCTGACCAGAAACGTCTCCAGATTCCTGGCTTCTTCGTCCGCGTTTCCATTCGATTTGGGGAGCACCTTGATATATGCCGAGGCAACATTAATTTCGTTACCGGCGCCGGCACCGCCAACCGACCGCCTGGGTTCTACAAACCACGCCTTCCCGGCGACTCCGGACGTGGCACGGTTTTCATCGTCTGGAGTCAGACGCCGCAAATTCGAGTTCTTGAAGAATTCAACCAGCCTGATATCAAACGGCAGCTGCTCATCACTGACGTCTTTGTCTTTGCGAAGTCGGTCCATGGGAATCGCGACGACTTTGTCGTACTCCGGGTTTGAGCGGTCGATGATTGTCAGTTCGACATCCCGAATATCACGGGTAAACACCGACGTTTCGCCTTCGCGAAGTGTCAGCTGCTCTTCGACAGCCATGGTTCCAACCAGCAACTCGCCCAGCATCATCAGCCCGACACCTGCGTGAATCAGAACGATACCGCCGCGACGCTTAAAAACGAGGATACATCCGACAAGCAGGAGCACGCCGGCAAGTCCTCCCTGAATCAGCTGCCAGAGAATTCGCAATGAGGACTCGGACAGCTTCGCCGTATCGCCTTTGGCGATCAGGTACAACGCGGCAATTCCGAAAACGACGGCCAATACGGTGAGCGACCAGAACTCGGCGGCTCGACTACGATCAGTCGCGATCAGCAGCGCGACCACGCCAATCCAGGCAAGAACGACACTCACCCGGATTAACATCCAGAGCGCATCCCAGCTGATGATGGGCAGCCCCTGCAGGCCTTCCTGGTTGTGGCCTGAGATAATGATCAGTCCAGTC
>CALHZT010000172.1 GCA_938040995.1 uncultured Pirellulaceae bacterium
CGCGACACGTGGTATGCCCTGCTCATTCTTCGCATGACACCACTGCGTCGGAGGAGGGTTGCTTTGGGCGGGCGACCGAGGTTATGCAAGCGGCTGCAATAAATCTGGCGTGAGCACAAATGCCACGCAATATCGAATTTACAACACCCCAGCCTCGCCCTCCCGTCACGCCGCTCGAAAATTGCGATTCACACTAATAGCGGTAATGTTTGATCGTCTCGCCCTCGTCACCGATTCCGGACAGGGCTTCGATACCGAGCTTCAAGTGAAGGTCGGCCCAGTCGCGGGTGACGGCTTCGTCACTTTCTTCGGTTTTGACTCCGTCAGGAGTCATCGGTAGATCCGAGACCAGCAGCAAAGCCCCTCGCGCGATCTGGTTGTGGTGGCCGACGACGAAGATGGTCGCCGTTTCCATGTCGATTGCGATCGCCGTGGCTGCAACCAGTTCTTCGCGAAAGCTGTCATCGTGTTCCCAGACACGTCTATTCGTGGTGTAGACGACTCCGGTGCGGTAGTCGAAATTCTTGGACACCAGTTTTTCGGATACGAACTTGTGTAACTTGAACGAAGGTAACGCCGGGACCATGGGTGGCAGATAGTCGTTGGACGTTCCCTCGCCGCGAATGGCAGCGATCGGAAGGATGAAGTGGCCAATCTCCGTTGATTTCTTCAGACCGCCGCACTTGCCGAGAAACAGTACGCCTTTCGGGTCGCGGGCGATCAGCAAGTCCATGATGGTGGCCGCGTTCGGCGAACCGATTCCAAAGTTGACCATCGATAGTCCGGCGGAGTTGGTCGTCGCCTGCATTGGCCGGCCTTCACCGACAATCTCGCAATTGAATTGTTCCGCGAACTTCTCAAGGTAATTGGAGAAGTTGGTGAGCAAGATGTAGTCACCAAAGTCATCCACCGGCATACCGGTGTATCGAGGCAGCCAGTCTTTCGCCAGCTCGAGTTTGGTAATCATCGACATGGACCCTTTGTCAGGGTAGGGTTTTGAAAACATGGGTTTATTGTAGTTGGAGTGCGCCCGTCGTGTAGATAGGGAGAGAACAGGAACGCTCGCCCGCCTCGCCGATCGCAAGATGCCGACATTGCGGCGCGTCCCTTATTCTTCGATTGCCGATAGCAGTTCGGAACGAATCTTCTCCAACCGCCCTTCATCCGCAATTTTCGCGCCCTCAAGATCGCTCACATAGAACACATCCACGACTTGGTCGAGGTACGTTCCAATCTTGGCATACTTGACCGACAGGTTCAGCTGGTAGATCGTCCGGGCAATCGTGTACAGCAGTCCGGTCCGGTCATGCGCGAAAATATCAATAATGGTGCAGTCGGGAAGGGTGCTGTTGTCGATGACGACTCGAGTCGGAAGGATTTCGAGGTCAGGCGCCGGTTTGTTTTTCGAATCTTTCCACGTCCGCCGAAAAACGGGTTGCTCGCCTTTGTCCGGGTCGATCGAACTTAACATCGCCCGGCCAACCGACTCCATTCGTGATTCGGCCGGGGCACTTTCGTAATCGGGGTCTTCGACCTGGAAGCGATCAAGAACCAGCCCGTCGTCCAGCGACTGAATCGACGCGGACAAAATCGACAAGCCCTGACTCGTCAGCGCCCCGGTGACTCGATGGAACACACCGGAATACTTTTCTTCGTTCAGCCCAATTGTGTACTCGGTAACTTGCCGATCCGGCAGGAATCTGCCCCAAGCCACCGGTTGCTGGTCGGCTTCGAGCAGTCGGCCAAGATCCGCGATCACCTGTTGCGGATCGTTTTCCATCAGGAATGACGCGTTCATTCTATTGATGTGCCTTGTGAACCACTCCCTGTTTTCGCCCTGCACCTGGTTGATCAGATTTTCTCGCAAATCGGTGACTCGAAGGACGACACTTTCCGTATCCGTCGCGGCTCCCTTCAGGTGATAGTTGGCTCGCCGATACACCTCCGTCAGGATTTCGATTTTCCAGGGATTGAGCACGTCGGGCCCGACCGCCGCAAGATCGGCAGCCGTCAGGACGTAAAGCATCTTCATGTACTCGGGCGAGCCGACTTCTGTTGCAAACTGCAGCAGGATTTTTTCGTCACTCGTGTCCCTGCGAAACGCGAGGTGGGACATGACGAGATGTTTGAGGACAAGGAACTGGAGTAGTTCTGTCTTTCGTTTTGAAAGTCGCAGTTTCTGTGCTGTTTTCAAAGCGAGCTCCGCACCGACTTCGCTGTGGTCGCCGGGCAATCCCTTGCCAAGGTCATGAATCAGCAGTGCAAGATGAAGCATCGCGCGGTCTTCAATGCTGCGATAGGCTTCGCCGAGAGGTCCGTTGTCCGTTTGAAAATCGGTGGCCCGTTCGACTGCCCGCAGGCAATGCTCATCGACCGTGTACTTGTGGTATCGGTTGAATTGCAAAAGGCATCGCGCGTGATCCATGCCGGTTACAAGTTTTTCGAGCACGCCGACGCCATGCAACTGTCGCAGGAGGCTTCCCAGTCGTGATGTAAACGCGAGCATCGACATGAATCGCTTCGCGGCTTCTTCAGTAACGACGATGTCGTCGCGCTCGAGGAAGTCTTCGCGAATGGCATTCCATGTAGAGTGGTCGATCCGCTTGCCCGTTTGATTGGCGATGTCCATCAGTCGCAGGACTTCGGCAAGGTTGCCTTTCAGACGTTCCCGGCCGGCTCGCGACGCTCCGATATGTATCGGTCCCACGCGGAGGTCATCTTCCAGTCGATGGCTGACAAGGAACGTGATGAGTGGGTTGAGAAAATGCTGTGTCTTCACCGTGGACCGGAAATGACTCTCGATGGCTCGCATGCCACTCGTATGATTGAAGTACTCGCTCATGAACTTCTCGACGGGCAGTACGCTTTCGCTCCCCTCATAGTTCCAGAGTTCCGCAATTCGTTGCTGCTCGCTCATGTAGAGCACGTCATAAGCCCGACCTGCATTGAAATGCAGTTCATTGCGTACCCGAAGCAGAAACTCGTGAGCACTTTTGACTCGTCGCTCATCTTCTTCATTCAGCTGGCCCAGCAGTCTCAGGCCTGTGGGGCTTGGTTCGCCAAAACGGGCGAATCCCACCCAGCGAAGCAGGTGGATTTCACGCAGTGCACCGCGCGAACGCTTGATGTTCGGCTCCAGCAGAAAAACGGTTCCGCCGTACTGCAAACGCTCCGAGCGTCGCGCCAGTTCGAATTGTGAAATGTGCTGACGGTATCGCCGCTTGGCTTGCACACGAAAACGGTGCAAAAACTTGTCAACAAGACTCTGAGACCCCGCCAGATTTCGAGCCTCGACCAGCGACGTGAAAATGACCGGATCGTTCTTCGCCAACTGAAGGGCTTGAAACGGCGTCCGCACACTGAACCCGAGCGATACGCCAATATCTGAAATGTCCTGGACCAGCCTTTTTGCCAACACGGCGACTTCATTGGTGCTGCCTCGGGTATGCAGCAGCATCAGATCGATATCAGAAAAGGGGGCCATGTCGCGGCGCCCATAACCACCAAGAGCCACCAGTGCCGTCTGGTTGCTGATGTCTTCATGGTCGTCCCCAAACAGTTCTTTGAGGGCGGTCGAATGGATGTGAAGGATGGCTTCGTCGAACAAGTCGGTTAAATGGTTGCAGACCTGAACGCCACGCGAACCTGCCGCGTGTTGCATTCGAATCTTCTCACGACCTTGCTCAAGAATCTCCTTGGCTCGCAGGACGGTTTCACGCAGTCGCAAGCCGCTGGCCATTGAAGAGTCCTGTAGCGATCCCGGATTTTCGTCGTATCGAATAGCGAAGCATCAAGCTGCTTCCGTTCCCGGGACGTGAGCATCCAAAGGGCCGGCGTGCGTTTTACAGCGCGTCCTGCCCGGTCTCACCGGTCCGGATACGGATGATGTTGGCAAGGTCGGAAACGAAGATCTTGCCGTCACCGATCTGCCCGGTTTGGGCAGCCTGCATCATGATGTCCACAACCGATTGAAGTTGCTCGTCCGTACAGACGACCTCAACCTTGACCTTCGGAACGAAGTCAACGGCGTACTCGGTACCCCGGTACATTTCTGTGTGACCTTTTTGCCGACCAAAGCCGCGAACTTCCGTGATGGTCATGCCAGTGAGGCCACCTTCCGTGAGTGCGTTCTTTACCTCTTCGAGTTTGAAGTGGCGAATGATGGCTTCAACTTTTTTCATGATATGGCTCCTGCTTTCGCGGGTGTGTTGCCAGCCATCAATGGCTGTTCCCGACAAATATTAATGTACCAGTCCGCATGACTTTGATCAAAGTCATGTCGAATCAGAGATTGGAACTGCTTTGGCTTAACTGATGTAACCTTCTTCGCCATGCTCGGCAATATCAAGACCACGTACTTCACCTTCCTGGGAAATGCGAAGGCCGATCGTGATGTCAAGAATTTTCAGCAGGACGAATGAGACGACCAACGACAGAACGACCGTGACTCCTACCGCCGCTGCCTGGGCGATGACAAGCTGGACGCTGCCGTTGGGACCATCCGGATAGACTTGTTGCGTGGCAAAGACGCCAGTCAAAATCGCACCGAGCGTTCCACCGACTCCGTGTACGCCGAACGCGTCGAGTGAGTCGTCGTATCCGAACGTAGCTTTGAGTTTTCCACACGCAAAGTAACAGACGACTCCGGCGATCGCACCCATCGCGAGCGCGGGCATTGGTTGAACGAAACCAGCCGCCGGGGTGATGCAAACCAGGCCAGCAACGGCTCCGGATGCAGTACCGAGGACTCCCGGTTTTCCGCGAAAGATGAGTTCGATGAGTGCCCAGCTCAACGCGCCGGCACTTGCCGAGAGGTGAGTGACCACAAATGCATTGGCGGCTGAATCGTTGGCGGCAACCGCACTACCCGCGTTGAATCCAAACCAGCCTACCCACAGCATGGCGGCACCGAGGACGGTGTATGTCAAGTTGTGGGGACGCATGTCTTCCGAACCAAAACCCAGCCTTCGACCGATCATCATTGCAGCAAGCAATGCCGAGACGCCGGAACTGATATGTACGACGGTTCCACCTGCAAAGTCGAGTGCACCGCCCAATAGGCTGCCTTCCGAACCGTAGTACAGCCAGCCTTCGCCCCAAACCATGTGGCAAAGCGGGCAGTAGACGAAAGTGCCCCACAAAACAGAGAACAGCGCCATCGCGCTGAATTTCATTCGCTCTGCAAATGCACCGCAAATCAGTGCGGGCGTAATAATAAAGAACATCCCCTGGAAGATCATGAAAATGAGATCGGGGACTTCTCCACCTGGCAGCTCGCCAGGTGTCTCTGTACCCATCGTCAGCCCTTTCAGGAACACGTGATCAAAGTTTCCGATGAACTTTCCTTCGCCGCCAAAGCAAAGTGAATATCCCCACAGCGCCCATACGACAGACATCAGTCCCATCAGGAACAGGCACTGCATCATGACGCCCAGAACATTCTTTCGACGAACGAGCCCGCTATAAAACATCGCGAGGCCAGGAGCCGTCATGAACAGTACCAGCGCCGACGACGTGAGCATCCACGTGAGGTGCCCTGGGTTTGTGGCGGGGTCCGCCTCCTGGGCAAATAGCGATTGGGGGAACAGCAATAAAAAGAAAACAAACAGTAGAACTGAGCCGCACCGTACCCGCCTCATAACGATACCTCAAGAATATTATCGGTTGATGATTTCAGTCAGCATCCGTCACGTGACTTTGACGATGTATGCCTTGCTGACAGCTGACCAAGTTACGAGCGAGCCGGTTGGTCGTAAAGTAGACCGTGCGAAATCTACGGAACTTCTTGTCCCGGTTGTTCGCTCGCGAACAAAAAGCATCGAGCACGAGGCAGTTAATTCTTGAAACGGTAGCCATCGGAGCGCGATGCCCCACCCGCGTTTCAAGAATTATTTTGATTTCGGCGTCGGCTTTTTCCACGGCACGTCTTCGAGTCCTGCTGCCAGTGTTGCCGAGCGGGCGAGGACAAAGAGCAAGTCGCCCAGTCGATTGAGATAAACCACGATGTCCGCGGAAACCGACTGACCTTCCTGGTGATCCAGGGTGATGACTCGTCGTTCGGCGCGCCTGCAAATCGCGCGAGCCACATGAAGGGACGCGGTGGCTGAATTACCAGCCGGCAGAATGAACTGGCTGAGTGGCTGGAGTCCGGATTGGTATTCATCAATCGACTGCTCAAGAGCCACAATGTGTTCCGGGCAGATCCACTTTTCGGACTTCTCTTCCGATTCCGCAGCCAGCTCGGCGCCGACGGCGAACAACTCGTTTTGAATTCGCGAAAGCAATCCGTCCATCGCGGACGTCGCGTCGTTGCCGTCGCATTGGGAACGGGCCCAACCGAGTGCGGCATTCAATTCGTCGACCGTTCCGTACGCTTCGATCCGCGGATGGTCTTTGCTGACTCGGACACCGCCAATCAGGCCGGTCGCACCTGCGTCGCCGGTTTTCGTGTAGATTTTCATGCTTGGTTCAATTTACTGGGCTGGGGCGAGTCACAATCGTCAGAGCGTTATGATAGTCGTCTTGCGCGTTCCGAACATTCCCCGCAGCGGAGTCATCCATGGCCGATCCTTCAATCCCCGAAAAACTCGTGTCCTGCGGTTTTCTGATTTATCGGGGGCAACCGATCGAGTCGTTTCTCCTCATGGAGCACAAAAAGCGGCTGGATCTGCCGAAGGGGCATGTTGAGCCGGGCGAGTCCGAGATGGAATGCGCGTATCGCGAGCTGGAAGAAGAAACGGGGATCAAGTCGGCAGATATCGAAGTCGACCCGGATTTTCGGCACACCAGCGAATATGAGGTGCGATACAAGAAATACGATCGCCAACCGATCCCGAAAACGACCGTCATCTTTCTCGCGCGTTTGTTAGTGCCGGTCGAGATTCAGATTACCGAGCACAAAGGATTCCATTGGCACCCATGGAGTCCGCCTCACAGCATTCAGGAGATGGCGATTGATCCGCTACTCGCGAATGTTGAATCCCATTTCGCTGGCTGAGTAGGGAACAATAATTCACGAAGCCGAATCTTTTGGTGTGTTTCGTGGTTCAGGTGGAGCGTGGCACCCGTTAACAGCTCGACTATTGCGAATTTTCTTCGGCCCTCGCGTACTCCTTTTGGTGGCTCTCACACCGCCATTTCAGCCGGACTAGCCCGGCACATCCGATTAAATCGGGTTATGCCGGTTGTGATTCGTAGCGTAGACCCGCTCTGGGAACGTCAGTCGAATGAAAACGTCAGAACGTAACCTAAGTTTTTGGCAACAAGGCCTGCGAACCATGTGGGCGTTCAAAATCGTTTGCGCAGAGGCATAAGATGCGTTCACTTACCGACTTTTTCAATCAGGCGTTGAACAATCCCGAACTGGAACTGGAAACGCCAGTGGTTGTCCCTGCGAAAGCAGATGAGCCTGCGGCGAGCAGCTTTGACGAGCTCTCTGAGCAGGAGTTGGAAACTCACCTGAAGAACGGTGTCTATGGTGACTTTACGCTGACCGATGCGATTCGTCCTTCGTACGATCTGAAAGTCGTCCCCACGGCCGGATATCGCCACGAGTTTTACGAAGATCAGGATTCCGGCGCGAAAGTTCCTGTCATCATGGCGGCAGCTTCGCGTGAAAAGCTCTTCGAAATTTTCATCGACATGCTTGAGCCACTTGGCAACGTTGTTGATGTAGTGCTTGAGTCGAGTCACGATCGAGCGCAAAGCCCCAAAGACGAGCCGTACCGTGAACATATCGACATGCCCGTTCTCAAGAGCGTTCTTTACGATTACGAAGATCTCCTGATGAACGATGGTTGCTCCGGAATCGCCATCCTGAACCCGCAACAACCAAGCGAGATTCAGTTCGATGAGCACAAGCTGTTGATCATCTACGGATCGGATCTGTCGCCCTTCGAGCAAATCCTTAAATCGCACGGTTTGGCCTGCAAGTCGGATCTGCGGTTTATCACCGAAGCCGAACATGTTCACTCGTCGTCCGACAAGTTTGTGAAAGAATTCCAGAACTTGCAGGGCGAGTTGGGAATCGATTCCTGCTTTGCGTAGTTGCTTCGCTCAGCGGCGCTTTTGATTCGCTGAGCTAGCATGTGAAGAGGACAGTTCCTCGCGGCAACCATCTTGCGTCGCTTGCCCAGTGGGTAGCGGCGTGAGGCGCGAAGCCGGAAAGACTGATTCGGCAGTCTGCCGTTGCTCGGCAGGCCGAATTCTTTCACAATCCCGCGGCTAATTTCTTTTCGCAAAAGCCGCGAGTATCTCTTGTTCGACGGAACGTACAAACCCTCGACCGTTTGCCATTTACTACTATTGCTGTGCGCGCTCACTGGATGTCATGGCATTGCCGACCTTGGGCCCTTGCCGGTCCCGGCACCGCCAGCTGTCGATCCAGCGCTTGTTGCGTCGATGGACCCGAATGCACAAGCCGCCGGTTTGGCGAATGGTGTCATGCCGAATCCGATGCCAGTCGCCGTGGCGGATCGGGACTTCTTCTGGAACCAGTTGGTGGATACCGTAGATGACTACTTCGATATCAAGACGGAACAACCGATTCACCTGTTTGGCAATGTGTTGACCGAAGGCATGATTGAAACGGTGCCGACAACCGGAGCCACCGCGCTCGAACCGTGGCATTGGGATTCAACACCTGGATTTGAACGTTGGCATTCGACTCTTCAGTCGGTGAGGCGACGGGCCAAGGTCCGGGTGCATCCGCAAGGCGGCACCTACCAGGTCGCCGTGATTGTTGAAAAGGCGCTTGAAGACGTCGATCGACCTTCGCAGGGAACGCCAGGTTCGGCAATTCCCCGCCATGACGGTTCGCTTCTCAGACTGCAGGACGAAGTCGGCCGGCAGTCCCGGACACTCGGCTGGATTCCCATGGGCCGCGATCTGGCTCTCGAGCAGGAAATCCTACGTGAATTGAACGCGCGGCTATTTGACCGATAGACGTGTCACGATAAAACGATGAGCAGCGCCGAGAATTAAGGCGAATTTGCATCAAGTTCGTAGTACCGGCTTCAGCCGGAAAGGCTTTCATTCCTGAAGGCCAATACTGCTCCATTGAGACCAACGCGCTGCCTGCCCTGAAAGGGCCTCGACAAATCAGCCTGAGGCAAACGCCACGAGCCTCGGCGAGTCGCGAGTCGCCCCAGGTTCCTGAATCCCGGAAGCTGGGCGATCGAGCATTGTGTTTGAAACTTTTGAGATGCTCCGAGATCGCAAGCAATGAGGTTGGCCACCTCAATTTCGGTCTCGGTACGATGAAGATGTGTTGGGCATTTTGGCTCGACCAATACTCATCTTGGCATCCGGATTCCTGGGGCGTCGCTCAAACTCGCAAGCTCGTTTTTGCTGTGCCCCAGGCTGGCT
>CALHZT010000173.1 GCA_938040995.1 uncultured Pirellulaceae bacterium
TGATTCGTCAGTCATGATTGAGCAGCGACCGCGCACGTTGGAGTACAGGCTTTAGCCTGCGTCCGCGCATTACTTCGAAATTCGGAGTTCCTTGTTCGCTAATCGATATTCAAAGGGCATAGGCAACCGCTTCCCCACCTCGAGCAACAATGGCCCTCCCCGTCGCTGGGGCTCCGACCCTCCCACTCGCCAAGCGGTATGCCTTGCTCGTGCCTCGCATGACACCGCGTTGCCGGAAGAGGGTTGGATTTAGTCCATGCCAGGCATCCAGAGCTTCGACTTGCCTTCGCCGCCGCCTTCACTCGCTGGCGGTGCACTGCCCGGACCCTCGGGAGTCCAGACACCGCCACCGCCGCCGGCAGCAGGAGGCGCGGCTGCGGGGCCAGCCGCCATGGCTGGTTCGCCAGCGGGAACACCGCGGCTGGCAGGTCGACCATCCGGGCCGATAATGCCGAACTGCTGAAGCGTTTGCATCAACAACTGGGCAATACCCGGCTCGTTCATGTGTTGCGACTGCAATCGCTGGATCAGTTGCTGCGCCTCATTGATGTCGCCACGCACCAGGCGAGCCGTCAATTCGGAAACCATCCAGGTCGCTGGCGATTCGCCCTTCGCTTTGGCGGCCTCCTGGGCTTTGCCGAGCAACTCGATCGCCATGTCCGCATCGCCAGAATGTTGAGCCATCCGTCCGTAGATTTCGGCCGGGTTAATCTTCTCCGTCATGCTTTCCCGCTTGAGCAACTCTTCGCCCAACCGCATAACGGCGCCGTTCACGCTATTCTGCGTGGCCCGCAAGAACAGGATCGACAAGTTCTCATCGTCGATGCCTTCCGGTTCGACTCGATCCAGTCGCATGATCGGAAGTTTCTTTGCTTCTTCAGCTGTCGGCTTAATCGGCTGAGGAGTCGGCAAACCCAGCTGCTTTCGCAAATCGTTGTAATCGAAGTGATGCGAGTTTTGCGCCTGTCCCTGTTCCATCAGCAGGATAGTGCCCAGCAGCCGCCGTTGATAGTTTTCGTCGCTCGCAACATCAGCAGGTGCGTTGTCATCAAGCGCCGGGTTGTCGCGTTTTGTCCAGTTATCAAGCAGCAAACTCTTCTGGCGATCTGCCAGGTACTGGTCGCGGAACGATTGCGGCGTATCTTTCGGGAACCTTGGTCTGACCATCAGCTCTTCCATCGCCGACTGGACCTCACCAATGGATTCTTCCTGTGGAGCCCCGTCGAATCCGTCGCCAGCGATTTCGTTGACGACCTTCAGCACGCCGTCATACTTCACCTTGCTGATCACGAACTCCAGTCGGGCGTTGCGGTCCGTCTGTTTGCCATAAAGAAGTGCTTCAGCCAAAACGTTCGGCACATCCGCCGCCGCCATCGACTCACCACTTACCGGCAGGTCATTGTCCAGGATGAAGAATCCAGCCTTCGGTGGCGGTTGGTCGTCACGCTGCATCGTGGAAAAGTCGATACCGAGTGATTCGGCGCGACGATCCGACTGAAGCTTTTCAAGAAAGGTTTCCGCGTTCCCGACGGGAATCGCAACCTTGAGAAGTTCGGTCTTGTTCAAATCTTCAGGCGGGTCGAGCATCTGGGCGAGTGCTTCGGCTTCAACGCCTTCGTCCAGTGACACGCCTTCAAAATCGACCAGCTCTTCGAGGGCTCGCGCGGCTCGTTTCGGATCTGGCAGCCGGCAGCAGAGCGAAGCCAGTGCGCGGGCGAGGACGATGTGCGGCTCGTTGTCGTCGGCGAGCTCTTCGATCTGATTGGCGGCCGTGGTCCAGGCACCGCGCATCGCCAGGTCATGAGCCGCCTTGTACTTGTCTGCCCACGGCGTGTCTGTGACTGGCGGCGGGAGAAGCATTTCCTGCTTGAGGATCAGCGGGATGTCTCGCGAACGTCCGGTCTCGACGAGCATTCGTAGCGACCGCGGCATTTCTTCGCCTGCAATCGCGTACTGGAACTTCAGGTGCTCGCGGCCAGCCAGAATGTTTCCCGATTGAACAAGGAATTCGCCGATTAACCCGATGGCCTCGAAGACCTGGATTGGAATCTGTTCACCGCAATTGCCGAGCGCTTTGTGGAGCCTCGAAGTTGCCAGTCGCAAGAGCTGGTTTTGCTCTTCTTCGATAGCATCGGCATCGATAGGATCATCACCGGCGATTCGCTCCCTGACGGATCCGATGGCGGACGCGGAAAGGATTGCCGATTCAGCAAGTGCGATCGGGTTGTCCGGAGCGATGTCGAGGAAATGATCGACGGCCTCTTGCGCCTTTTCAAACTGGCCGGTCTGAACGAGCACCGTGGTCTTGAGCGACCAGAGGCTTTGACGTTCCGGGTGGCTCTTGAGTGCCGTTTCGATTTTGTCCAGCGCGGCTTCGAATTGCTGGCCTTCGATGGCTCGTGAGATCGAGTCGAGTTCCGAAACAATGTCTTTGCAACAAAACTTGATCTTCTTGCCAAGCCCACATGGGCAAAGCTGATATTGGTCCAGGCTCATGGCTGTTTGCTCTTTGT
>CALHZT010000174.1 GCA_938040995.1 uncultured Pirellulaceae bacterium
GGGAATGCGGCGCCAACAGGAAAGGTGCGCGGCAGCTGTGTGTTACCAATCCGGGAATGGAGTCAACCGGATTGAGGCTGGCAGCAGCTGTGCCAAACGAAAGAAGCTGCGATCGAAAGCAATTCGATTAAGTTCAACGTCCGTGATCACCGAGCCGGAACGGAAGATTTTCCAATTTCTAAACCACGCGCAAGTCCGGCTTCGCGTGCATCACATTGTTATCCAGCATTATTTCCACCAGTCAATGGTTTGATTGAAAGACTATGTGCGACTGCACCGAACAATAGTCCGAACCAAAGTAGCATCAATACGCTAAAATGGTAGTCACTGTAAAGCCAGTTGTAGTCTGAAGGAAAACTATTTTTCATTAGATCTCCAGTCTCTGCCCAGACTTTGAAACAGTTGGCAGCTTGGCCAAATTTTTCGCCTGTCCCAACGATCGCAACGGACAAAGGCCCGAGCAGTGCGAGTGAAAACCGTTTTCTCGCCTGCATGTTCGACTGGAGATTCAGCAGCGCAAACGATAGCCAGAATGGAAGGGTAAGCATGGTGAAGAAATTTGCGTTGGCAATGTTCTCCATTCGCCACAACACAAGCGTGATTGCGACCATTGCGGTTAAAGCTAAAAGAAAGCCAATAGTGTATTTCATGACCTTCAGCCTTAGCTGGATAACGGTTACGATCACCGAGCCGGAACGGAAATCATTGCTTCAATTTGCACTCGCAAGTCCGGCTTCGTGTGCATCGTTTTGTTATGTCGCGGTTGTCCTGCTCTAGTTGATCGGCAGCACCAATTCGTGTTTCTTGGAGTACGTTTGGCCCAACCACTGATTCTCGTGCTTCTGGCTTTTTCCGCTGTTTACGTATATTTGAATCGCATAACGTCCATCCGGCAGGTCTTGCCATGTTTTCCAATCGCCAAAACGGTCAGCCAGTACGTCTACCTCAAATGCTTGGGCGTTGCCTGGGAGGATTCGAATAGGCTCACTGGTATCTTTTGCAAAGACTGGATCTGCGATGAAATGGTCAGTCCTGTTTTCGGTTTTGATGTGTATTGAAATTTGGTTCTGTTCAAGTACGAGTGGTGTCAGCCCGTCGGGCTTTATTGAAAAGCTAACCTTCAACGGTGCGCCCCTTGGACCCGTCGAGGTGGCGTCAGTAACTAACACTACTGGGGATGATTGTTTTCTTGAAATCAGAGGGCTGCTCGTATCTTCAGCTGAGAAATTTGAATTCTGCGTCGTTACCACACCAGGCTCATTCGTGTTGCATCCCAAGAAGGCAAGTAACAGCACAAAGATGTATTTCATGGTTCACCTAGCGACATAACTAGTGGTTCACCTGTCGCGAAGCGGATAAATCCTTTTCTGCGGCGGGCACATAAATCCGATATAGGGTTGTTATTGCTTCGTTTGCAACAGATAACAACGGTTGGTGTTTATTTTGACATTCGAAAGGCAAGGGGGCAAATGAAACTCGAAGAGCGTCTGCGGCGAACTGTCCGTGCCAAAGGGCATGCTTACAATACGGAAAAAGCCTATGTGATGCGGTATAGGCAGTTTGTGCAGTTTGTGCGACAGCGTCGCAATAGATACATTCATCCCGCCGAACTTGAGCCTCAGCTGGTCGCTGATTTTCTCTCGTGGCTGGCAAACGAAAAGAACGTTTCTCCTTCGACGCAGCGTTCGGCGCTTTGCGCCATAAAGTTCCTCTATTCGCAAGTTCTCGGCATTGAACTGGGTGAACTTCAGTATGCTACGGCTCGTCCATGCCAGAAGTTGCCGGTGGTGTTAACATTTGGCGAAACCAGGGAATTGCTTGCGCAGTTTTCGGGCATTGGGCGATTGCAATCCGAGTTGATGTATGGATGCGGATTGAGGATTTCTGATTGCCTTTCAATTCGTGTGAAGGATATCGATTTCGGAGCTGGAACTATTCAAGTCAATCAGTCAAAAGGTGGCAAGAACCGGCTGCTCATGTTGCCTGAATCCGCAAGGACCGGATTGCGACAACAGCTGGCGTTCGCCCGATCGCTTTTCGAGCACGACAAGAATGAGGGCATGTCTGGTGTCCAGCTTCCGAATGCGCTCGAAAAGAAGGCGTCATCATGGGCGAAGCAATGGGATTGGTTCTGGTTGTTTCCCGCAGAGCAATTATCGAAGGATCCTCGTTCAGGTGCTATTCGACGGCACCACGTCGGAAGAAATCCGTACAGCAAGCTATTTCGTCGGGCGAAGCAAAGAGCAAAGGTTGGAAAAGCGATTGTGCCTCACACGTGGCGGCACAGTTTTGCGACTCATATGCTGCTTCAGGGCTGTGATATGAGAACGCTGCAGCGACTGATGGGGCACGGCTCTATCAAGACGACGGAGCTGTATCTGCACGTCGTTGAAACGATGGGCGGTCGTTCGAAGAGCCCACTTGATCGACTCGACGAGTTCGCCTGCTACGAAACAGCGTCCAGTAGGTAGTCTCTGCAAGTCCAACGGACTGCCGGGATTACCGGTGCGTCGCGGGGCTACGCAAACTTGCGGTCGATTCTTCGCCGCTATTCCCCTCGGGTTCGGTCCGCGCCGTCAATTGAATGCTGTCCACCATGGCATGGTCCGCCGCGGCAAACTTCTCGGACATGCGATTCTCCATTGAGAATACGTACGATACGCGTTCACCCTCAGGGCTGGTGAGGTGGTAGTAGACCCAACGAATGGGCATGTCGGCAACGGCGCCTTGAGTGACGACGTGCAACACTTCATAACCGTCGGCTCGTTGGGTCTTCTTGGCTTTTGCGAACTCACCGAAGCGTTTGCCGAGTGCTTTCTGAATATCCGACTGGAACTCATCGAGCCCCAGCGTCTTGCCCTCTTCCAGTCGCTTCAGCCGCCGGATGTTGCATTGGGCGATTTGCTTGCCGCGCTGAACCAGTCGCATGGACGTGTTGATTTCGCGATCGTCCACCAGGTGCCACGCGTCGTCGTGGATCATGCGGAACGCACCCGGCTCGGATTCGAATCGCAGATATGCCTTGCGACGATCCAGCTGCTGCACCGTTTGGGCCAACTGTCGCGGATCGAGCTGCGGTGACTCTTTGTGAGGTGCCGCGAGCATTTTCATTTCGGCTCGGACATGAAAGCCCGGTTGAGCCGCACTTGGGTCGCGGTCTTCTTCAACCGTCAGCTGGAGCCAGTTGATCCGCTTCCAGCCCGAATCGTATCGGCAGTCGCCGGAGAGCTTGATTTCCGTTGCGGCGCCGTTGATATTGCCCGTCAATGATCCGGCAATCTGCATGCGAGCCAGACCGTTGTCCACAGAAACCAGACGGGTTCGCACCTGGTTCACGATGACTTCGTCAATGTTCAGAATCGCCGCGAGATCTTCTGATCGAATGCTCCACGTTTCGCCAACGCTGACAGTTTTGCCAGGCAGCAACCGGTAAGCTACCAGGCCATTGCCCGGTACAGCGATCATCTCTTTTTCGTTTCGCGACAACGGTTGACCCGCTGACGTGAGTTCCTGCCCGTTCTGCGACTCGGCAATAATCAGCCGCTGGTTCTCGTTGAGCTGAACCTCTTCCTGGTGATCGCCAACCTGGATTTTTGCCACAGCGCCTTCGTAGTAGCGACCGGAAGTGCTGTTCTGTCCAGAGTGACTGATCAGCCGTTCCTGATAAGCCAGTCGAGCCGCCGCAGACATTTTGACTTCGAGCGGATTGTTGCCTTTTTCATCTTTGGCATCGGCGCCAATTCCAAGGTTCCCGATGACTTCGAACGTCACCTGGACGCGCTGTAAATCACCCGGTTGTCGTCCGTCAATGAGCGCGGCCTTGTCGGCAGCTACCGCTGGGTTCGCAAAAGCCGTCACGATCATCGCGGCGATCATCCCGCAGGAAAATCGGAATCGTATCGAGCTGAAGAGAAGGCTATTCAAATTGGCGGATATCGAAGTGACCATCGTTTCGTCCATGAATGATGATGAGTTAACGGTGACGGTTCGCCATGCGCTGTTGCGTCAAATTTCCAGCAACTGGACCAGAAGAACTTTAACCGCGAACCAATATTGGCAGCGGCGCGACGAATTTCCATTGTCCAGTCACCAGGATGGCGGCAGTCTCTATTACGAATCGACGAGCCACTTGTTGGAATTAAGGCAAAATGACGGTTGAGCTGGTAAACGCGACTCATCACAAACTGGGTCGTTTGGGGTGACCGCCCTCATGGGCCGGCGTGACGGCTCAAAGCCACAAATTGGTGCAGTTTGAGCGTTGCCACCATTGGTAGTGTGCCAATCGTGGGAAATCGAAAAAAGAAATAGATCCCTTGACCGTAAAGGCTTAGGGGATACGTATTTCCGGGGTTTAGGGAGAAAATCCGCGGCGATTTGCGAACTTCGAAACGACCAAAAGCGACTATATAAGCGTAGAAGGGGAAGAAGACGTGGGTTCCTTGAGGGGCCGCGCCCCGCTGAGGCAGGAGTGAGAAGATCCTGCTGGGAATTAAAGGGCGTAAGGACTCGAGGACCAATCGTGTCAAACTTTTGTGCGATGCTTTCAGTGAAAGCGACGCCAGAAACCTGGCTCGGCGGCGTCTTCTTGGGCGAAAGGCGAGTGAGATTTTACCAATACGACATCGGTGGCCTTAGCGGCTCAAGAGCGCAAGTTGGTAATTTTTTCCGCCGCTCGCCTTAAAGAGAAGGTTGGTGGGCGGCTTGGGGGAGCCAATCACCGCAATAGCGTCAACGGATGACGCTTCACACCACGGACTTGCTTCGAATGGCGATGGACTCGCCAGGGAACAGAATCGAAGCAGGACGGTGAGAAGGGGAAGTATTATGCATTCAAGATACCAAAGTCGACTGATTAGTCAGCTACGCGATCAGCAGGTTCGCTTTGCGCCTCGAGAGAAAAAACTCGAACAGGTCAACAAAGCCGAGCGTCTGCTTCAGGAACTCGAGAAGGGGAAGAACTACTCCTACGAGTACATCGCATTTCGAATTACCGGCTATCGGCCGGATGCCACGCCACAGGAAACCATCAGCGGCGAGAACGCTCGCAATGATGTGCGCCTGTTTATTGAAGACCTTTCCGACTCGACCAATATGGCGGTCGAAGATGTCGCGGAACCGGTCTACACCGTGGACGAACTGGGCAAACGTTTCAACGTTTCGACCAAGACAATTTCCCGCTGGCGTCAGCAGGGTCTCGTCAGCCGCCGGTTCATCTTTGACGGGCGTAAACGAGTCGGCTTTTTGAAGAGTAGCGTCGATCGCTTTGTGACGACGAATCGTGACAAAGTCGAACGAGGCGCACGTTTCAGCCAGCTAACGGATCATGAACGGGAAGAAATTATCTACCGCGCCCGCCGTCTGGCTCGTGCAGGTGGTTGCCCGTCAGATGTGACGCGCCGTATTGCCAGTCACATGAATCGTAGCGTCGAGACAATTCGCTACACGCTCAAAGAGTACGACAAGAGTAATCGCGAACTGGCGATCTTCCCGGGTCACGGTGGTCCAATCACCGATCTCATGAAGGAAGATATCTATACGCAGTTTCGGCGTGGTACGTCGGCTGAGTCGGTTGCGAAGAAGCATTGCCGGTCGGTGAACAGCATTTACCGCATTGTGAACGAGATGCGATATCGTCGCATCATGGAGTTGCCAGTCGACTTTATGGACAACGACGAGTTCCGCAACAAGGATGCGGAATCGGTGATCATGGCGGACATCCCCGAAGCGGATAAGCCGTTTCGCAAGGTGCGTATTCCGAAGGGACTGCCGCCTTACCTGGCGTCACTGTACGAAGTGCCGTTGTTCACGCGTGAGCAGGAACAGCACATTTTCCGTCAGATGAACTACCTGAAGTTCCGTGTGACCCAGCTTCGCGATGACCTCGATCCACAGCGACCGAAGGCTTCGCAGATGGACGATATCGAAAAGCTTTACGAAGAAGTCGTCGCGGTCAAGAATCGGATCGTTCAGGCCAATTTGCGGCTGGTTGTTTCGATCGCGAAGCGACACGTGACTCCGTCGGAGAATTTCTTCACGCTGGTTAGTGATGGAAACATGTCGCTCATTCGCGCTGCCGAGAAATTCGACTATGCCCGAGGCAACAAGTTCAGCACGTACGCCAGTTGGGCGATCATGAAGAACTTCGCCCGGACGATTCCGAAAGAGTTCAAGTATCGCGATCGCTTCCGAACCAGTTCGGACGAGATGTTTGCTGGATCTGAAGACAACCGGTCGAACCCGTTCGCCCAGGAATCGGCTCAAGAGCTGCGAGAGCAGCAAATTGGCAAGATCCTTTCGCGACTGGATGACCGCGAGCAGCGGATCATCATCAGCCGCTTTGGGCTGGATCACAGCCAGGAACCACAGACTTTGAAAGAAGTCGGTGCCGAGCTGGGCGTGACCAAAGAACGCATCCGGCAGATCGAGGCGCGAGCCCTCGACAAGCTCCGCGTCGCCGTTCGAGAAGAAAAGATCGAAGAGAGCAACTAGCTTCTTTAACCGTCAATCAATCAATCAGAAAAGACCCCGCATGGAAGTGCGGGGTTTTTTTGTGCCCTCAGGCATCGTGAAGAAGAACCGCTGATGAACACGAATGGACTCGGATAAAAGTGGGAATGACATCCGCGTTTATCTACGTCCATCCGCGGTTTTATACATCCTGCGACTGCGCTCTCCCTTATACCCTTTTCGGCAACAAGTCGTCGTGCGAGGCAAGTGCAACGCATAACAACTTGTCGAGCCGGAACGTCGGACGCAGGCATTGGTAGCTGATAACAGTGACTGCATGATTCGGTGGTTTGCGGGCAGAAAATCGTCAAAGACTGAGTCTACTGTGTGCGGCGCCACGTAGTATTTTTTTGTTCTTGTCGATGAACTATGACCGGTTATTTACTATCCGGCAGTAAGTCAGAGCGTTGTTCAATTTGATGTAGTGTCGCACGACCAGTTTTCCCTCGCTCACGCAGCGGGTTGGAATTCAGGACGCTACGCCAATCGAAAACACGCTCTAGTTCTGGCAAGTCTGAATTTGCATGTGGAGTCGTTTTGATGCGCGTTAACCGTTCGCGAGGTTCGGGCTTACGAGTGCGATGGTGGGTGTTAATTGCCGCGCCGCTCGTCCTGACTGGCTGCCAAATGGGAAATCCAAACCCGGCTCCGTCGTATGTAGGAGCTCCACAAATCCACCAGACAATGGCTTCCAGTTCTCCGTCAGCAAGCGATGCAGTCTGGGGTCTGGATGGTTCGCAAACGACTTATGGATCGCTTCAGAATTCAGCATCCGGTTGTCGTAGCAGAAGCGGATTTAGCTGACACTAAAAAGTGCGGAACGCGGTTCGCGTTCCAGGTTTTTCTTTTCGAGATTGTACGAAAACTGGGCCGTTGGCTCAGTTTTGAACATTGGTGCCAGCGCGTTTAACGAGCTGGTCGAATGGGATGTCAGCAAAGGCGCCAAAGAGAGGTTGAGTAGCTACCAACGAGAAAAAATGGATTCGATGAGGTCTTCTCCTTCACCTTTGCCTGATTCCAAATCACGATCCTGGTGCGCGTCTTCTGTGAGATTGAACGCGAAGTATCTATTCAGCGGATTCGTCAACAACAGCATTTGACTGCCAGTGAATTTGCTGCCGTTCCAGAGGTTGAAGTCTGAAACGTCGACGCTCCCGTCCACATTGAAATCGCCAGAAGTCCACGCATGGCGATTCGTTAGGCGGTTTTCATTCCAGATGTTGAAGTCGGACGTATCGACACTCCCGTCAAGATTGGCGTCACCCAATAGATAAGGTGCGCCGTAGTTAAGCGTACCTGCCAGTTCGAGCCAACTGTTCCGGTCGTTTACGTCGACCTGGCTGTCACCGGTAAGGTCATAGACATCAGGGTCAGGAGAGCCACCTACCAGGCTCGCTTGCAATTCATCGATATCGCCGCCATCGCACTTGAAGTCACCATTGAAGTCGCACCTTAGGTCGGCTTCGTAAATGTAAGCTGCGCCCATATTTCCACCCTGGATATCCTCGCCAGGCGCGCCGACAACAACCTCAGTTCCATTCGTAGCCACAGAGCGCCCGAAATGATCTTCTGTGTGAGGCGTTGGATTGCGGAGAAAATAAGGGGTCAGGTCTCTTTGGTACCGTTTGCAGAGTCGATCTTCTTTGGTCTGCCCCTTGGCCGCAATGTTGATTCCAGGCCGAATTTTCTTGCAGTCGCAAGTACCCAGTTGTCGGAACCGAGAGGTCGACTTCGCTGCGTGCTAGTTCTGATGGCTGCCAGTTCCGCGTCTGTGAGCGCTGCGTTGACTCGAGCCGTCCATTTGGGAAGTCGCTGGATTGGCCATTTCGAAAGCAGTCGCGGGTTTACCGGTGGCTTTTGCAGCCACCGCCAGAGCGATCCAAACTGCCAGTCTTCCGCCTTTTTGACCAGCTTCGCCCGCAGTGCATTTCGTTCGACGTATCGGCATAGCCCAATGAAGTGTTCGTCGTCCTGAACCGGGAAGCTCTTGAAACGCTGCTGATAAACGTGCCCTTGCCCACCTGTGTTGTAGTGAGCGTGATAACGCATCGTGTGCGTGCCCACGACCCACTTCATGAATCGGCCCATCTCACCATCCACAGCAGGCCGAAGTACCAGATGAAAGTGATTGGGCATCAACTGGTAGCTGAACAACTCGATCTCGTAGCGTTCGAGCCCCTCGCCAAGAATTTTTTCGAACGCCAGATAGTCTTCGTGCTTGTGAAAGATGGTAGCACGCAGATTACCCCGATTCAGGGCATGGTAGATTCCGCCAGCGCAGTCAACTCTGGGTGGTCGAGGCATGTGAGCATTATAGAGCACCACCAGTCAGCATAAAAGAGACCTGACCCCTTTTCTTTTCTCGTGGATGCGAGCGATTTCAATATCTGGAACGGCAGCAAATTTACGGACACAGCCGCATGGTGTTCCGGCGACTTTACGGTAGATGGAGCCGTTGATGCCAGTGACTTCAACGTTTGGAACTCCAACAAGTTTCGAAGTAGCGCAGTCTCCGCTGTTCCCGAACTGAAGTTCCCCAGTTTTCGTGGGCGCCGGTTTAGGGTTGGTACAACTGGGTGATCTCTGAGTCTGTGTTGTTGTCAGCGACCCGCGTGCCCCCTCAGGCATCGCGCGGTCGCAGAACAACTTGCAAGTGTGATCGGCTCC
>CALHZT010000175.1 GCA_938040995.1 uncultured Pirellulaceae bacterium
TGCAAAAATCTGACTGTCTACGGCTTCGGTAATCTTGATCGCGTCAATTTTGTTGAAAGGGACAACGAGTTTTCGTCCACCAACGGCATCCGGTGCGACTCGCTCAAACAGTCCTGCATTTTCACTCAGGAAAAAATCGACAAACGAGACCTGCTCTCCATTCGCGACGACGACTCCCCGATGCTCGAGGCTGGGTGGCCATTTCGCCAGAAAGGTTCGCCACATCACTGAGTTGTCCATCGTTGTCTCCTTGGTTTTGTGTTGTCTGGCAAATGCAGATTTTTGGAAGAGTCGCCAGAATCACAGCAAGCGTCAAGAGGAGTGTTAACGCAACAGAATCAGTCAGTAAGCGATGGAGCCTGAAGCGCCGGTGGATGCAATCCGGGAAAAAGATGGCTAGCACGCCGGCATCGCATCCTTGAGGAGCGAACGATATCTCATGAAACGATGCCACACGAAACGAGGTGGCTAGAAACGCGATGCGAATACAGATGGGATGAGACTACAACAGAAAGCGTCAAAGATCCGGGATTATACCGACGGTTAAAGCGCCGGCTTGTCAGTCATCACTTCCTGAATCTGTTCATCCGTGAGCGCATCTTCACTTTTGAGTTTTTCCACAAGCTGATCGTACCGTTCTCGCTCAAGTGTGCTGAGTTGCGGCAGTTGCAGTCCCATTTCGAATGCGCGAAGCAATGCTGTGGCTGCAGCCTCATAATCTTTTGCCAACTCATTGGCCATTGCCAGGTGTACATACTTGAAACTGGTCACGCCACCGTCACCAATCGCGGCTTCGAATTCGCGAATCGCGTTTTGTGCCTCGCCTCTCGCCAGATAGATAACACCAAGGGTATCCCGTAAATCAGCTGTTGGGCCCAGAGTCTTCATCGCATCCTGGCAAAGCTGGTAGGAGTCTTCTTTTTCGCCGCGCAACGCCAGCATGTAGGCGAGGTTGTTCGCCACGACTGCCTTTTGCAACGGCGTCACCACCAGTTCGCCATCGAGATATTTGCGCAACCATTTTTCTGCCTCGGTACTATTGCCGGCGACATCTTCAAATTCGGCTCGCTGAATGAAAAAGGATGCTTTGTCTGGTTCGGCTTTCATGGCTGTTTCGAACCAGCCCCGGACGACCGATTTAAACTTGTCGGATTGTTGGGTTTCGTCGCGATTGTGCCGCAAAATGGCGACTGCCAACTGCAATCCAGCCTCGTACTCACCTTTCTGTAATTCGCGTCCGCAAATCTGAAGCGCTTCAGCCGTGTTCTCCTCGCCACCACGGCGCCCGAGAAATGCCGCAAATGCCAGTGAATCTTCCGGTCGGAATTTGATGTAGCGTCGCCAGACTTTCATTGCCACGGAATGAATGCGCGTGTCGTATTCGCCCATCTGCTCCAGGATCGAAGCGACCACTTTTAGTGTCTCGGCGTCTTTCTCTGGCAGGTTCTTTGGCACGAGACTGCCAAGTCGCTGGACAGCTCTTTTGCTTTTGCCGTCGCGAGCATCCAGCATGGCTTCGGTACGTAAACGTGCGACGGAATCTGGCGGACATTTTTGAACCCACTTCTTCGCCGACTTGAGCTCGTCGTGATCCAGTAGCCATTGCAACCATGGATCAAGCAGAGACATGTCTTCCGGGTTATCCGCAAGCAAATCAAGCATTTCCGATTTGCACTCGGTCCAACGATCCTGTTTGTTGTAGAGGTCAGCCAGCGTTCTTCGTTCGATCGGTATCAGGTCACGCTGATCCTTGACCGTTTCAAACTTTTGAATTGCCTGCTGCCGCGAAAATCCATCCGGTCGAACCGCCGATAGTCGCGCCCAGAGGACCATGTCTTCGGGAGCCAACGGTGAATCCAAAGATGCGTTTTCCTCAATCAGCTTGAGTGCCTGAGTGAATTCGTGATACGACCCGGCGCTGGCAAGCAGTTTCGCTTTGGCACGGCGAGCCCACTTGTGGATAATCGTTGTCTCTTTGTTGGGAACCGCGTCCTTGAGCAACTTGTCGAGCAGGTTGATGGCTCGATCCTTGTTTTTGGTTTTCAGCATCGTTTCCGCAAGCGCCTGAGTGGCGTTTGCGTCGTCCGGGTTCTGATTGTACGCATCTTCGAAATGAATGGCGGCTTCGTCGTACTCGCGAAGCAGTGTGTAGCACTGTCCAAGAAAACGCGGCGTGTCTTTCTCAGGCAACTTCAGCTCTGCGGCGGCGATTGTTTTTCGGGCTTCGTCTTCTTTGTCTTCCATGACGTGCATTTGCACTTTGGCCAGCCAGTTTTGCGACTGTTCCGGCTCCAGGGCCAGACCGCGATCAAATGCTGCTTCCGCTTTTTCAAAGCGTTTTGCATTGGAAAGGAGCTTTGCAATCCAAATATGATGCTGCGCATCTTTTGATTCTTCATCGTATGGCAGGTCTTCAGGAAGTTCTCCGCGACTTGCGAGAATATCCATCTGGATGCGCCGCTCAGGTTCTCCCCAAAGCGTCTTTGGCAGCTTGGTCAACATCCGACCAGCCTGCGCGGAATTTCCTTCCTCGAAGTAGAGTCGCGCAAGCTGCTTGTATACGTTCGGGTGCGCTACACCAAGGGTCAGCGTCTTTTCAAGTGCCGCGATAGCGTCGCTGGTCCGGCCACGCAGGACCTGAATTTCGCCCTTCAGTCGGTGGAGCTGTTCCCACGTATCGCGGCGACTGATGGCTTCTTCCACGAGGCCGATCGCCATGTCGTACTTTGGAGGATCATCTTTCCGGTTTCGCCCTCGCCACGTGATTCTTGCGGCTTCTGTGAATTGCCACTCGGCACTTTCTTCGCCTACGAGTGCGGCGACGCGCTTCTGAGCGGATTTCATTCCGTCTTCGTCACCATCTTCCATCGCCAACTCGAACATCGACAAACGAACGGAAATATCGTTGGGACGCTGATCGGAAAGCTTCTCCCATAGTCGACGAGTTTCCTTAAAGTCACCCATGAGCAGGTTGATTCGGCCCATCCCCCGCACCATCGCAACCTGGCGTTCCGGCGGAAAGGTTCCCATGTCAGCTTCGAGGTATCCCAGTTCTTCTCTGGCTTTGTCGGGGACGTGCCTGGCCAGAAGTTCGCAACGCAGCAACCGGTAGCTAAGTTGATCAGTAAATCGACTTTTGTTCTTTTCAAGCAACTCGATCGCCGCTTCGATGCCATCCTTACCGGCGACTTCATTGACATCACGGACGATCATTGACAGATCGTTGGGAGCCTGTTTCTTTACATCGCTGACGAATTTGTCGGCTTCATCCCCTCTTCCTGACTGCCGAAGCATCGTTTCAATCAGATTGGCAGTCCCGCCGTTTCGGTGAAGTCCCAACTTGATCAGCTCTTTGGCGTACGCATCAGCGTTACTGAAATTTCGCTCGTTGGGTGACCGCTGCTCCTGTTGCATTAATTCAATTTGCAGGCCAGCGATCAACAATTGCGGCGTCATCTTGATGTTCTTGCCGGCCATCTGTTGCTTCATGATGCCGTATTCAGTGATGACCTTGTCCCGCTGGTTGAGAGCAAGCAGTGCCTGAATCTTGGACCAGCGAGCCGGGATGTTGTCGTTGTTTCCGTCGAGTATGCGTTGAAGAGGCTTTAGTCGCTTGTCATGCTGTCCCATCTGCTCGTAACAAGTCGCAAGGTTGCTGTCGAGACCCGCCAACCATTGCATTTTTTGCTGGGCGATTTCGGGACGTACTTCTTCCAGCTTTCGCGAGGCAACAAGCCAGTTGCTGGCGGCGAATTCACGACGCGCATCGAGAAACTTCAGCATCGAAGGCGGATACTTGGCCGCAGCCAGTTCCTCACGAGTCTCCGCGAGCTTCTCATAGTTCTTCTGATCAAGCTCAATGTTGGCTCGCATCCAGAGCAACGAAGGATCGCTCGATTGCGTCTCAAGACCCTGGTTCAGGAACTGGACTGCCGCGTCGGTATTTCGATTGAGAAGAGCCCAGTTTGCAGCTGCCTTATAGCTTTCGACCTTGTCCGGAAACTTTTCGATGCATCTCTGGGCGAGTGTCTTTGCCTTGTCAAGATCTTTGAGGAACAGGGCATTCTCTGTGGAGCTGATGAGGACGTTAAAGTCGTCGGGAGCAATTTGAAGAGCCTTGTCCAGATCCGCCGTGATAAGTGGATTGAACTCCGGGCGTCGCATCGAGCGGTAATAGTTGGCGCGTAGCAACCTTGCCTGTTCGGAATCAGGTTTCACCTGAACCATTCGATCAATCACCCTGTTCCCGGTGTTGATATCGCCCAACTTGTACATGTATACCATCGCCAGGAGCGAATACGCTTCTGCTGCTGCATCCGCTGGATCGGATGCAAATTGGCGGCTCTGGTGGTCAAACCCAACGACAGGAGCGAGTATCGGAATTGACTTTTCGTGCTCACCAGAAATCGCCAGGAGTTCACCCAGCTTGACTGTCCATTTGGTCTGAGGATCCTTCTCGATCATCAACAACAAGTGATTCTTGGCATCCGGGAAGCGTCCAAAACGCATCGTGAAGTCGATGGCCGTTTCGCGCAGTTCCAGGTTGTCCGGATTCTTTCGCAGCGCCTGTTCGACTGCCTGATAGGCAGTCGCGAATACCTTCGGGTTTCGCGTGTTGTTGGCCCACATCTGCTCAACATTGTCCTTGAGCGCGATCGCGAGCTTGGCGTATTGGGCGTTGTCGTCCTTGCGAAGCGCCAGATAGCGGGCGTAGAGCTTCACCGCATCGCTATATTCACCGGCGGCCTGTTTCTCATCAGCGCGCACGAGCAAGCTGTCGGCACTTCGATCTTTCTGAAAACGATAAAGAACGAATGAACCCGCCAGCGTCAGGACGGTGGAAACGAACAGGATTGCAAGCAGTTTTACGTTGATCTGCTTCATGAGAGGACTCGATCAGTCGGATGTCGGTTAGTCAGCAAAGTGGTTTCGCAAGTAGCAGCTTGAGAAGGCGAATCGGTCGGGAATCGGTCGGGTTCAGCCTGCTCTTCGTTTCGCAAGAGTGGTAGCAATACTCTCTACGCTATCGTCCCGCTCGTAGTTCACCGAAAGGTATGCACGAAGGTTCGTCCAGCAATTGCAGAGGCGTTCTCCCCCCTGCAGAAAAGGCCAGGAAACCAAGGTTTTATCCTAACTTTATGGCGGGTGCTGTCAATGAATCGACGGCTTTGCAGGTCTCTTTCCTTCCGGCGTGGGGCTCATTGTGACGAATGTCACGGCCCTGCCATCAGATTTGCGATAGCGGCTTAATCGGGGAATTCTCAGCTTTTGCAAACGAGCATCAAAGTCTCGGTAAAGATGTGCCGATTATTCCGATTGTGATGAAGCAATGATTGCGGATCGTACCGCGTGAGTTTCAACGAATACGCCGTACTGGTGAAACCATGAAGACCACGACTGATTTGACGACACGAACCAAACTCGCGTGCGGAGCATTGGCTGCCACATTCCTGCTGATGTGTGGCGGTTGCAATGTATTATCCACGTCGGTTTCAAGCATTCCGAACACAGACGGAATCACGCACTCACGAGATTACATCGCCGCAACTGGCGATGCGTCCCAGTGCAACGTCGAAACACCGCTGGAGGACTTACCCCCAGCTGAACTGACGAAAACATCGTTACCGACTTACCGGATCGAGCAACCGGACATCTTGCTAATTGACGCAATTCGACTGGTCCCCAAAGATCCGTACTTCATTCAGTCGCTGGACATCCTGCAGATTGTTGTTGCCGGAGCATTGCCTGAGCAGCCGATCGCCGGCCAGTACCAGGTCGAGCCGAATGGCGTCGTGAACCTTGGCCCGTCGTATGGCCCCGTCAAACTGGAAGGGCTGACGACTGAAGAAGCCTCCGATGCGATCGCAAGGCAACTCAAAGCAGTGCTCACCCAACCTGACGTCGCCGTCACTCTGCTTCAGGCATCCGGTCTGCAACAGATTGCTGGTGAGCATCTGGTGGGCCCGGATGGAAACATCAACCTCGGCATCTACGGCAGCGTCTACGTCGCCGGCATGACGATCGAGCAGGCCCGAGCCGCAGTCGAATGCGAGCTCTCGGAGCATTTTGGAAATCCGAAAATCTCGATTGATGTGTTCGCCTACAACAGTAAGCGGTTCTACATCATTACTGAAGGTCCAGCTTACGGTGATCAAGTCGTCACCTTGCCTATCACGGGCAATGAAACGGTTCTGGACGCAATCGCATCCATCGGTGGCGTCTCGGCAATCTCCAACAGCAAAATCTGGATATCGCGACCGGCTCCTCCCGGCGTCAACTGCGACCAGGTGTTGCCTGTTGATTGGGATGCAATCACGCGTGGAGCCAACACCAGTACCAATTATCAGATCCTTCCCGGCGACCGTGTGTTTATCGCCGCCGACCGACTGGTGGCTCTCGATTCAGTCATTGGACGTTTAATTACACCGTTCGAACGGATCTTTGGTTTTGCCTTGCTTGGCGGCCAGACGATTCAGGTCCTCCAGCGATTCCCGGAAGGCCGATTCGGATTTTAGTCTGACAGCCTGACAAACCGGCGGCGACCAGCCGTCGGTATCACGATACCCGATTTCCCGCATGCTTCGACAAATGGAAGGCCGCAACGCGGCAAGGAGACTCAAGTGTCAACGAAAGTAAGCCCTATTGCGAGAGCGACCAGCCGCCATTTGCGTCGCGGTATGACGCTCGCGTTCGCCGTTCTTTCTTTCGCTCTGATCGTGCCTTCTTCGCTGTTCGCGCAGTGCCAGGGAAACTGTCAGTATTGCGTCGAAGGACAATGCACCCCCAAGCAAACCGGCTGGGGACACTACCAGACGACTTGGCGACGCTGGCCCGAGCCGGCTCCGGCAGTGCAGCTTTGCCCGAAAGGTGATCCCTCAAGATCGAATCCTGATATGCGTAAAGATACTTCGCAGCCGGATCTTGAACTGCCTCCCGTCGACGTTGAAGCCGACTCAAATCCGGAATTCGAGCACTTGAAGAAGCGAGCCGACAATTATTCGCAGTCCCCCAACATGTCGATGGAAGTGTTCCCGTCCAACGAATACATCCAGGACGATATCATGAACGATAATGTGATCGACGAAGGAACGCCGTTGTTGCCTTCGAGCGATATCATGGAAGATTCGACGGACGCGACGGTTGATCCGTTCGGAGACAACGTCCTGCCTGAAACTCCGCTCGATTTGCCAAGTCCTGATTTGGAAGGTCGTCGAAGGAACCCTGGTGTACGGACCCTGGAAGCACCAACCGAATCACAAAGAGTCGGACGTCCCAATAAGGTCCAGCCGGGCAACACGAAAGCCGCCGGTTACTTTTTCCCTACGCAAAATACATCAACGAGATACAACCCATTGCGTGGAAATCAACCGCCTCGACAGTTTGAACAGCCAAGCTACGTTCAGCCAACATCCGCTGCGGTGGACGTCAGGTCTCAGCAGTTCGGTCGACCAGTGGCTTATCAGCAGCCCTACCAGCTACCTCAGTCGGTTCAGCAGCGCCCGGTAAGCCCGCCATCGAACAACCCGCTACGCTAAGCCGTTTTTTCCCGGTGTTATTCGGGCGAATCATAAATAGAACCAATTCAGGGGCAGCGGCCAACCAGCCGCTGCCCCTGTTCTGTTTTCTCAACGCACTGAGGTATTCCCCCCTCTTCTTATACCGGAAGCGGCACAAAGGGCCGGGATTCGACCACCACCAACCGTCTCTTTCCGGATAATCAGACGGAATTGCCGCCCAGTCGCGTGAATCGCCATTTCGGCATCTCCCATGCACTCGTGCGTGGTGACCCTTTTGATATGCTGAATCTGCTCAAATGCGGCAGCAATTCAAAACGTGAGCCGGAGCACACGCTCCCGAACCACGAAACCAATTGTGAGTTCGTCCGTAAAACAAGAGCTTCGTGCCGCCAGGGTGCGCGGCCAATAACCTTATGCGTCAACTTTTATCGGGACAGAAGATGTCACCCAGAGGGACGGAGTCCGCGCGGACAACCTTTCGTCCCAACCACGGCGATAGACACAGTAGCGACTGACGATGCCAATTCTTCCACGTGAACCAGCGATCTTCCCGGACGATTTGTTCAGCGAACAAGTCGACTTGCCTACGGATGCGCCGTGGTGGGCGATCTACACGTTGTCCCGTCGCGAGAAGGACTTGATGCGGCGGCTTCGAGCCATGGAGATTCCGTTTTACTGCCCACTGATTTCGCGAAAAACAAAATCACCAAGCGGGCGGGTTCGCAAGTCGCACGTGCCTCTCTTTTCCGGTTACGTATTTGCCCAGGGGGATAGTGAACAGCGCCTGCAAATCCTGCAAACCAATTGTGTTTCGCGCACACTCGAAGTTGACGACGCAGCTCAACTGCTTGATGACTTGAGTCAGATCCATCGGCTGATTGATGCTGAGATCCCGATGACGGTCGAGTCAAAAATTCAGCCCGGGCAGGCGGTGCGAGTCATCAGCGGTCCGTTCGCTGGCCTCGAAGGCGTTGTACTTCAGAGGCGCGGTGTTGAACATCTCATTGTTTCCGTCCAGTTCCTTCAGCAAGGCGCGGCGGTGGAGATAGAAGATTTTCAAGTCGAGTCCATTTAGTCGAGTCTATCTAGCTGTGAGAATGATCAAGCGGCTCAGCGGGCCCAATAAAGAACATGTTTAAGACTTCAATCACTCGCGGAATGCTCATCCGGATGCTGGCAGACGCCGCACTGGTGGCGGCTGCGTTTGCAGTCGCGGTTGGCCTGCGGTTGTTGTTCCTGATTGCTTTCGAGCTGCAACCCGAAGAAGGCTTTGCAAAGTTCGTGCAGCGAGATGTTCTTGCGTTTACGAAAACCTGTCCTCTGGTTGTCCTGATTTCGATCGCGATGTTCTGGATCAACGGCTTTTACACATACAGCACGCAGTACCTGAGCAAGTACAAGACGCTCATCGTGTTTCAGGCCGTCACACTGGCTTATCTGTGTTTTTACTTTCTGGTTAATTTCACCACGGGTGGCGACCAGATGATCGCCCGCGGAGCCTTCCTGTTCGGCTGGTTGCTAACCTCTGCGGTTGTCATTGCATCGAGGGTTTGGAGCGATGTCTGGAAGAAACATGTTTCGCCCGAACGAGTATCGATAGCCAGAGCCAATTCGGGTGAACATCGAGTGCTGGTGATCGGCGGTGGTGGCTACATCGGTTCGGCACTCGTGCCCCAGTTGCTTGACGATGGCTACAAGGTTCGCATGCTTGACTTGTTGCTGTTTGGCGAAGATCCAATTCGCTCATTCAAGGATCATCCTAACCTCGAAATCGTCGTGGGCGACTTCCGCAATCAGGATCCCCTGCTCCGCTCGCTTCGCGATGCGGATTCGGTGGTTCATCTCGGCGCGATCGTTGGCGATCCGGCTTGTAAGCTGGACGAAAACCTGACCATTGATGTCAACTTGCTCTCCACCAGAACCGTCGCCGAACTGGCACGCTCGTTCGGTGTGCGAAAGTTCATTTTCGCGAGCACGTGTTCCGTCTACGGCGCAAGCAATGAGACGCTTGATGAGCGGTCACGTACAAAACCAATTTCGCTTTACGGCGATACCAAGCTGGCTTCGGAGCGTTTACTGCTAAGCCTCTCGACTCCTGACTTTGCACCAACGATCCTGAGATTCGCGACGATCTACGGACTGTCAGGACGAACCCGTTTCGATCTGGTCGTCAACGTGTTGACGGCCAAGGCAAAGAAAGAGGGGGAGATCACCGTTCACGGTGGTGCCCAGTGGCGACCGTTCGTGCACGTGATCGACGCGGCTCGTGCAATCGCAACAACTCTGGCAGCTGACCCGGCCGCCGTCGCCAATGAAGTGTTCAACGTCGGTTCGAATGAGCAAAACTACACGATCAGCGAAGTCGCCGAGTTGGTTGCGAACAAGGTGCCCGGCACGAAAGTGGTGGTTGCGGAAGATATGGCTGACAATCGCAACTACCGTGTGTCGTTTGACAAGATCCTCAAACGACTTGGATTTACGCCGAAATACACGGTC
>CALHZT010000176.1 GCA_938040995.1 uncultured Pirellulaceae bacterium
GCTCCGTCCGAGCCGGGAAGAATTTTGCCGTTAGATCGTTCGGCGGCTCGGACGGAGCCTCGCCCTCCCGTCGACCGCCTCGCCGATCAACCCCACGACCACACCGAACAACCTCCCAGCCTTGAGCAAAAAATTGTCGAGTTACTTGACGTCCAAGGCGCACTTTTCTTTGACGCGATCGTCAAACAGACAGGCGGGTTCCGCAATGAAATTCTCGACGCGATCTGGCGACTGGTCTGGGCCGGTCACGTCACCAACGACACGATGGCTCCGTTGCGTTCACTCTTCAGACCCTCCGCAGCAAAGAAAAAATCAGAACGGCGCGGACGCCGACGGGCCTTCCGTTCCCGACGAGCCCAGCAGCTGCCAGGATCGGAAGGTCGTTGGACGATTGCACCTTATCAATCGCTCGACGCACCGGGCTCGGCGACTGCGACCGAGCGAACGACAGCACTCGCGACTCAGTTGATCGAACGATACGGAATCGTCACGAGAGAAACGGTGCTGAGCGAAAACATTCTTGGCGGTTTTTCGCGACTGTATCCAATCTACAAAGCCATGGAACAAGCCGGCCGTGTCCGCCGCGGGTATTTTGTGGCTGGCCAGGGAGCCGCCCAGTTCGCGGCGCCCGGAGCCGAGGATCGTTTGCGGGATGCTGGCGAGAGCAACGAGGAAGCAAAAAGCAATCCGCCGATCATTCTCGCCGCCACCGACCCGGCGAATCCGTACGGAGCTTCGCTATCGTGGCCGAACCCGGAGAAAGACGCCGTCGAAAACGGCAAGCAGGAAAAGAAAGCCAAACGTCCTCAACGAACAGCAGGCGCCAAAGTCATTCTGCATGAGGGAATATTGCTCGGCTATTTGTCAAAGAACCGCAACCGCCTGCTGACTTTTTTGCCTGTCGATGAACCTATGCGTTCCGCAGCCATCAAGTCGCTATGCGAGGGCTTGAAAATCATTTCGCAGTCGGGCGTAACGATCTATCTTAAAGAGATCGACGATCAAACGGCTCAAAAATCGCCACTGACGGAAGCGATGCGCAGCGTTGGGTTTGTAGTTTTCAGCGACGGAGTTCAGCTGAAACGATCGTAAGATAACGGCTGAGGACAGCCGGGGTACTATCGATAACGGCTGGATCATCGGTCGTAGGCCGGTACCAGCGGCGAGACGACTATCAATCTGGCAACGGTGAATGCCGCGCAGTGCCGGCATTCTGAAGCTCATTCCGCCAAACGCTGCTTGCCCGCACTGTGCGGAGGTGAGGATGACTGATCGATAGTGGTACGGCTGTCCCCAGCCGTTTTCGCACAAGGCGCGCTCTCATGCCGACCGACGGCTGGGGACAGCCGGTGTACTATCGATCACGACAACGCATCCAATTCTTCCCAGCGGGCGAAGCTTGTTTCCAGCTCAGCTTCGACTTCTTTGAGCTTTGCCTGAACGGCGGCGATCTCGTCGCCGGGCTTTTGGTAAAACTCAGGCTGCGCCATCTCTTCGTGGAACTGCGAAATTTGCGACTCGAGCTTTTCGATCTGCGCAGGGAGTTTTTCAAGTTCCTTCTTTTCGTTGAACTTTAACTTACGCGGCTTGGCTGCAGCTTCGTCAGGTTTCGCCTGCGGCAATTGCGACTTGCCCTTACCCTTCCCTTTCTTGCCAGCGTTCTTGGCAGAGTGCTTTGACTGGCGCTGCCAATCATCGAAACCACCCACGTACTCATGCAAACCGTCCGGCTCGAACACAATCGTGCTGGTGACGACGTTGTTCAGAAAGGCACGATCGTGGCTGACCATCAATACCGTGCCACCAAACGGGACGAGCTTTTCTTCGAGCAATTCAAGCGTCTCGGCGTCCAGGTCGTTCGTCGGTTCATCGAGAACGATGACATTGGCGGGCTTGGCAAAGAGTTTGGCAAGCAGGATGCGGTTCCGCTCGCCACCGGAAAGAAACTTCACGAGCGTTCGCGAACGCTCCGGGGCGAACAGAAAATCCTGCAGGTAGCCAAGGACGTGTTTCTTGACTCCGTTGATCATCACGGCGTCAGATCCGTCACCGACGTTGTCTTGCACGGTAGCCTCGACGTCGAGTTGGTCACGCAACTGATCGAAATAGGCAATTTGCAAATTCGTGCCGGTCTTTACGTTGCCGGCCGTCGGCTCGAGCTGACCGAGCAGGACCTTTAGCAGCGTAGTTTTGCCAACGCCGTTGCGACCGATGATGCCAACCTTGTCGCCTCGCATGATCGTGGTCGAAAAGTCCGCGAACACGGGCTTTTCGACTCCGTCATACGCGAACGCGATGTCTTTCGTTTCAATAACGAGTTGACCGCTTCGTTCGCCTTCCTGAATTCGCAAATTTGACGTGCCGATTTTGCCGCGTCGCTCGCTTCGTTCCAGTCGCATTTTTTCAAGATCGCGAACCCGGCCTTCATTGCGGGTACGCCGAGCCTTGATGCCTTTACGAATCCAGATTTCTTCTTCGGCCAGTCGTTTATCGAAGAGCGCGTTCTGCTTGTCTTCGGCTTCGAGTGACTGTTCCTTGCGTTTCAGGAAAGTGTCATAGTCGCAGGACCAATCGAAGATCCGGCCGCGATCAATTTCGAGGATTCTTGTTGCAAGTCGCCGGAGAAACATGCGGTCGTGCGTCACAAAGATCAATGACCCGTTGAACTTCAGCAGAAACTGCTCCAGCCAGTCAATCGCGTCGATATCGAGATGGTTGGTTGGTTCGTCGAGTAGCAGAAGATCCGGCTTGGACACGATCGCCTGCGCAAGTAGCACGCGGCGTTTCATTCCGGACGAGAGCGTTTCAAATCTTGCGTCTCCATCCAGCTCCATCCGCGACAAGACCTGCTCGACATCGTTCTGCAGTCGCCATTCGTCCTCTTCGGCGACTTCCGTCGTGCGGAGTCCTTTGGCAACAACGTTGTGAATCGTATCTTCCACGTCCTGCGGCACGTCCTGGGACAGCATCGCAACGTGCACGGCCGGCGGAATGATGACTTCGCCATCATCCGGTTCGACCTGCCCGCTCAAAATCTTCATGAGCGTCGTCTTGCCGGCTCCGTTACGACCGAGCAGGCCGATTCGTTGCCCTTCTTCCACCTGACAATTGACAGAGTCCAGCAGGAGCGGCCCGCGAAAGCCGATGGAAAGTTCACTAATCGTAAGAAGGGCCATTTGATCTCGTCGTGCCGGATGCGGTTGTCTGAGCTGACAATTCTAGTCAGGATTCCGCTATGGTGTAGGCATGGTAAGCCTGCAAGTTGCGGCTTGATGGACAATTTTCCCGGTTGGCGATTTCATGCCCGAAGGCGACACAATTTACCGAGCCGCAAGGTCGCTCCGCCCTGCCCTGGAGGGCCGGCGGATTGTGGCAGCAAGCGGCTGGGACCGGTTCGTCGATGCGACGGAGCTGGATCGCCAAACGGTCGATCGAGTCGAAGCCCGCGGCAAGCACCTTCTCTTCCACCTGCGTTCGGGTAGTGCAATCCATTCCCACATGGGAATGACTGGATCGTGGCACATCTACAAGAAAGACCAGCCCTGGCAAAAGCCGCTACGACAGGCAGCACTGGTTTTAAAAACGGATCAGAATTACTCAATCGTCTGCTTCACGCCCAGGATGCTCGAAGTTTTGTCCGCGACGGAGTTGCGACGACACCGGTGGCTGAATCGGTTGGCACCCGACTTGCTCGAACCAGACTTTGAAGCGTCAGACATTGAAGAGATACTGCGGCGGTTTCAGGTTCATCGCAATACGCCGATCGGCGAGGCCATTATGAACCAGTCGGTGATTTGTGGCGTCGGCAATGTCTACAAATCCGAAGTCCTCTTCCTGCTGGGCCTGAATCCATTCGCCGCGGTAAAGGAAATGGAAACCGATACCCTCAAGTCGCTGGTTACCGAATCTCGCCGACTGATGCGCCGCAATCTCGACGGACGCCCGCGACAAACGCGATTTGGAATGAACGGTCGTCCCGGACACAAATGGGTGTACGGGCGGAGCGGCGACGCGTGTCACAAATGCGGAGAGACGATTCGCATGCGACGACAAGGCGATCTCGGCAGGTCGACTTATTATTGTGCGACTTGCCAAAACGTTTGATCGGACCTTGTGAGCAGGACTCGCTTCCGCGCAAATTGTCGCCCGCTCGAACATTTCGCATCCAGTGCCCGTCGGCTATCATGCAGCGATGAGCATTGCCGACCAGAAAACGGACACAAACATCGACAAGTTTGTGTCGATTCTCCGCGACAACATTCGCGGGGAAGTCTACGCCGACAGCATGACCTGCGGCATCTACTCTACCGACGCCAGCCACTATCAAATCACGCCCGCGTGTGTCGTCGTTCCCAAAGACGAACAGGGCGCCACGTTCGCGATCAAGACAGCTGGCGAGTTTGGCCTACCCATCACGCCTCGCGGCGGCGGGACCAGCCTTTCCGGTCAGACGTCCTCGACCGGCGTCGTTATCGACTTTTCGAAGTTTATGAACCGGGTCCTTGAAGTGAACGTCGAAGAGCAATGGGTGCGTGTTCAGCCTGGCGTCATTCGCGACGAACTGAATCGCCAACTGGCCGAGCACCAACTGCATTTCGCTCCCGATCCTGCGACAGGCAATCGAGCCGCGATTGGCGGCATGATTGGCAACAACGCATCCGGGACGCGCTCGATCGTTTACGGCAAGACGATTGACAACCTGATCGAATGCAAAGTCGCACTTGCGGACGGATCCGTCCTCTCGCTGGCTCAAACCGGCCCGGACGCGTGGGCGGCCAAAGAAGCTCTCGACAATAAAGAAGGCGAGATTTATCGCGGAATGCGCCAAATCCTTGAGCGGGAAATGGATGAAATCCACGAACGCTTCCCGAAGGTTATGCGGCGAGTCAGCGGGTACAACCTTGACGCATTCCTGCCTCACGAACGAGGCGGACATCCGGGCGAATGGAACCTCGCGAACATTGTTGTTGGCAGCGAAGGGACTTTGGCCGTTTTGCTTGAGGCGAAAATCCATTTGCGTCCCAACCCGGCGGCTACGGCGCTGGCGGTCGTCCACTTTCATGACCTGATGGATGCGATGCGTGCCGTCGATCCGATCCTGGAACACGGACCGTCTGCGGTGGAGTTACTTGACGATATCGTGGTGAACGAAGCGCTCGTGAACCCGACAACCAGGTCGATGACCGACTTTATCGAAGGCAGTCCCGCCGCGATTTTGATCGTGGAAGTGATTGGAGACAACGAAGAGCATGCGGCCTGGAAGATCCAACAGCTGACGGAAAGCCTTACTCAACAAGGCGTCGGGTACGCGCACCCGACGAGGAGTACAAAAACCGGGCAGGAAAATGTCTGGACCGTTCGCAAGCTGGGACTTGGACTGATCGCAAATGTTAAAGGCGACCGAAAAGGTCAAGCCTTTATCGAAGACGCATGCGTGCCGACAAATGTGTTGCCGGAATACGTGCAAAAGGTGGCCGACATCTGCAAGAAACACGAGGTGCCCGTAAGTTTCTACGCGCACGCCAGCGTCGGAGTTCTGCATACCCGGCCGATGCTTGACCTGCACGATGACAGCGACGTGCAAACTATGCGGGCGATCGCCAACGAAGTCTTCGACGTCGTCAAATCGTACGGCGGGTCATGGTCCGGCGAGCACGGTGACGGCATCGTTCGAGGCGAGTTCATTCCGAGGTTCTTCGGCGAGCGAATCTACAATGCGTTTCGCGAAGTCAAAACGCTGTTCGATCCAAAGGGACTGATGAACCCGGGCAAGATTGTTGACGCGCTGCCGATGGACAAGAACCTTCGCTTCGGTCCGCACTACCAACTGGGCACGCTCCCGACGACTTTTCACTACAGGGACCATGGCGGGTTCGCCGAAACGGTCGAACAGTGTGCTGGAGTCGGTGCCTGCCGCAAGACGGGCGCGGGAACGATGTGCCCAAGCTACATGGCAACGCGGGACGAAGAACATTCGACTCGCGGCCGCGCAAACGCATTGCGGTTGGCAATGAGCGGTCAGCTTGGCCCCGACGCCATGACCGGCGAGCGACTGAACGATGTTTTGAAGCTCTGCCTGTCCTGCAAAGCGTGCAAGTCGGAATGCCCGACGTCTGTCGACATGTCTCGTCTGAAAAGCGACGTGCTTCAGATGCGACATACGAAAAACGGAATCCCACTGCCGGCAAAGTTACTGGGGCGAGCTCCTGATTTTGCCCGTCGCTGGGCCGGGCCAATGGCAAGCATTGTAAATTTCGTTCAAAACCTGCCACCGGCGCGATGGGCCCTCGAAAAAGTCGCCGGGGTGGATCGTCGGCGACCACTCCCCAGGCTCACGACAAAGCCATTCGCCGCCGCCGGCCAGCTCACGACAACCAAAGGAACCGACGACTTGTCACAAACAGGGACCGTCGCCCTGTTCGTAGACACGTTTACCAACTTTTACGAACCGCACATCGCTGACGCTGCGGTGAAGCTTCTCAAATCGCTTGGACTTCATGTGCTCCCGACGACTGCCGGATGTTGCCAGCGACCACAAATTTCGAGGGGGTTGCTCGAAGAAGCCAGAACGGCTGGCGAAAAGACGTTACGCCAGCTCGATGAGTTCGCTCGCCACAACATTCCCATCCTGATTCTCGAACCGAGCTGCGCTTCGTCACTGGTGGATGACCTTGCCGATCTGATTGATGACGCCGAACTGGGCGAACGAATCTCCAAACACGTAAAAATGATCGACGATTTTGTCGCCGAATATTTCGATACGGCGGGGGACGACGTTGGCAAGGCTCTCAAGAGCACGCACCAGAAAATTTTGATCCATGGCCACTGTCACCAGAAAGCAATGACCGGAACCGGAGCGATGAAACGCCTCTTCGATTCGATTCCTGATCTGGAATACTCCGAAGTCGATTCAGGATGCTGCGGCATGGCAGGATCGTTCGGTTATGAAAACTACGAACTGTCGAAGAAGATCGGCGAAGACCGACTGTTTCCAGCCGTTCGCAATGTCGAACCCGGTACGCAGATCGTCGCATGTGGGATCAGCTGCCGTCACCAGTTGCATGACATGCTCGGCGTTACTGCGAAGCACTGGGTCGAGGTCGTTTCAGTCGATTAAGGATCGTTCGATCAATTCGTGTCGAATCTCCGTTCATGGAGCCTGATGGTAAAGGCCGACTCAATTGACGGCCGATGGCCGTCTTCCTCGCGACCGCGGGGACCCACTCGAAGCGTATTGACGCTCAATATCTTTCCCTGCATCAAAAAGCCAATCCGATGCAATGGATTCCCGCCTGCGCGGGAAAGACGGAGAAAGATCAGGCAGTAATTTCACGCCAACGCTTGCGCCAACGTCTCGAACGATCCTAACTGGTTCAAGCAAAGTCTGAAGAGCAGAACATCACGGGCAAGCAATTGGATTTGCCGTCAAACCCGAAGCCGATTTCAAGCCCGA
>CALHZT010000177.1 GCA_938040995.1 uncultured Pirellulaceae bacterium
CGTCTTTCCCGCGCAGGCGGGAATCCATTGAATCGGATTGGCTTTTTGGTACAGGGAAAGACATTGAGCGTTAATACGCTTCGAGTGGGTCCCCGCGTTCGCGGGGAAGACGGCCATAGGCCGTCAATTGAGTCGTCATGAACGGATCTTGCTCCGTCTTTCCCGCGCAGGCGGGAATCCATTGAATCGGATTCAGGGAGAGACATTGAGCGTTAATACGCTTCGAATGGGTCCCCGCGTTCGCGGGGTTCGCGGGGAAGACGGCCATAGGCCGTCAATTGAGTCGTCATGAACGGAGATTCGACACGAATTGATCGAACGATCCTTAGTCACCCGACGCGGCGACTCGCTGCACTTCTTCCCAGGATACGATTCCCGACAGCGCCATTTGCGTCGCGCGGATCTGCATCGCCGACATCTGGTGCCCGGAAGATTCCGCTTCCTTGCTCACCGCACCACGCGCGATACGATCTCGCAGCTCCCGGTCGAGTACAAGAATGTCAAAGACACCGGTTCGACCGCCATACCCGGCATCGTGGCAATGTGTACAACCACGGGCTCCAAAGAGTGAGTCGGGATCGATGGCCTGTTTCCATAGCTCGGCCTTCTCGGCGTCCGGAAATTTTTCCTTCGCTTTGCAGTGGTCGCATAGCTTGCGAACCAGGCGTTGAGAGACCACGACGTTGAGCGCCGATGCAATCAATTCGGGCTGGCACCCCAAATCGGCCAATCGCAAAATAGCCGCCATGTTGCTGCCGCTGTGAACGGTCGCAAACACAAGGTGTCCCGTCTGAGCCGCCTGTAACGCAGTTTGAGCGGTCTCTGCATCCCGAATTTCACCGACAGAGATAATGTCCGGATCCTGCCTGAGCACGCTTCGCAGCGCACTTGCAAAAGTAAGCCCGGCCTTTGTGTTAATCTCAATCTGGCTGGCGTTCGGAAGGATGTACTCGATCGGATCTTCGATCGTAATCACATTCCGCTGAATGCTGTCGATGGTCCGTAGCATGGCATGAACCGTCGAGCTCTTTCCGCTTCCAGTCGGACCACAAACGAGAATCATGCCCGAACCGGCGGACAGCGCCTTCTTTATTTGCGACTGTTCCGATTGCGACAGCCCCACACTGCCAAGCGAAAACGCCGAAGCCGACTGATCCAGCACGCGAACCGAAACTTTCTCGCCATTTAGCACGCCAGCCGTTGCGACTCGAAAGGACACGTTGCCATGGGCTGCTCGCGCGGTGAAGCCGCCGTCTTGCGGGCGCCGCCGCTGGGCGATGTCCATCCCGGAGATCGCTTTGATCGAATTGACAACCGACTTGCCCTCATCATCTGAAACTTCCTGGACATTTCGCAACGTCCCGTTGATCCTGTACCGCACACCGAACGTTGTATCGTCGACAGGATGAATCAGAATGTCACTGGCTTTTTGAGTTACGGCGCCGCTGATGATCTCGTGAGTCAAACGCAAACCCGCAGCCGCCTTTTCCGATTTCCCAATACTCTTGCTGGAAACCGGTTGGCCGTTCGTGTCGTACATGACGAACGAGCCATCGGGATCGTAGTCCTCCACAACAACGCGGCTGACGACGAGTTCGTCACCAGCCAAATGAGCCTTCAACGAATCCACAAAGGGTGATCGGGCTCGCAGCATGCGCCACAGCGTTCCGCCCAATAACCACGCCGGAAAAAACAGTGGCCCGATCAGGAGAAACAACAGTGAATTGATCAGCCTTTGCCCTGTGGGGGAATCACGCCGCCACGCATACATCGACGCCATCATGATCCCCAACACAAACCATGCGGCGATGATTCCGAGAAGCAGTGGCTCGGAATACAGGTCTGTCAGAGAAAAATTCATAGGTTGAGCTGATCGGTTAGCGGGTGGGCAAACTGGAGTCTTTAGAGTCTGGTATCGGTAACTTTACCTTGCGGCCTTTTAGCATCTGCAAGTTCCTGGGGTTGATATACCGCAACGGCTGATCAAAGCCGGCCTCGTTCCACTGTTTTCCATCGCCGACCGAAAAACGGACTTCGAAGTTACCACGAGGTATGTTCACCGATGTATCGAGCCCCTCCCGGACGAGAACAGACATGACACGCTGTTCGGTCCCCGATTCAAAGAACTCGACAAAGACGTTGCCGCGTTGAGAATTCGAATTCGTAATTTCAATACTACAGTCGGCTGGCCAATCAACATACCTTTCGACGTGGCCGTGAGCCGGCAGCTCCGCCTTTGAGTCGCCCAGCAACGTCACCAATGTAACGATCACGATTCCAAGCACTGCTACAACAATGCCAGCCAGTGCAAATTTCGCCCAGTCAACGGTTCCCGGGCCACCCCGCGTCGGTCCGCCGTCCACGACGGTCGAACCAGAGTACCCGGTGGCGTCTTCGTCCATCATGCCAACGTCGCCCAACATGTCCGTCAGATCCGCGAACGGTGTGTGCTGATTCGTATGATCAACGGCCAGATCGAATTCTTCGACTTGTAACGCGTTCCATGCCGACGACTCGGGAATATCGAGATTGGCGCGAATCTGACCGATGGTCGTTAGCAACCGATGGTGCATATCGTAATATTGCCGACGCTTTGGTTCGAGCAGGATATGCTCGGCGGCTTGCGCGATCCCGTCATCCGGACACGTTGCGATCGCCATTCGGATATCTTCCGAATCGCTGGATTGCCTTTGAAGGTTGAGACGCTGGTAGAGATCTTTCATTTTTGAGTGAGCACCTCAAACGCCTGACGGATCTTCGCAAAATTTCTCGCAGCCACCTGTTGCTGTTCTGCGTCTCGGTGCGCGTGCCGATCGGGATGATGAATGCTCGCCAGCTTGCGGAACGCGGATGCAATTTCCGCCTCATCTGTGCCGGGCTTGAGATTGAGAATCGCCAGCGCTTCCGCTTCTGTCAGTCCTCCCTTCTTCTTTTTCACCGATCGCTGCTTACCCTTCTGCTTACCCTTCTGCTTACCCTTCTGCTCGCCCTTCTGCTCGCCCTTCTGCTCGCCCTTCTTCGTTCCACTCCCTTCGAATGCTTGCCACCATTCCAGACAACTCGGGTCTCCCGGCACCGGAATATTCTTGCCGGCAGTACGACAGAATTCATCAAGCGGAACCCCAAGCAGGTCAGAGAGAAACCGCAGCAGATAGTTCGTCGAACTTGGCAACCGATTCTCGGCGGTTGCGACATTCAACGCCCACGTCATGAGTGCAAGCTTGCCCTGCCCGGACAAGCCGCGAACCACCACGCAAGCCATCTCCAGTTCACGAGTCTGTGCGGACTGAATCACACCCATCGCGAGTTCGAGAATGCCTGGAGTCTGACGTGCGGTTGCAAAGTCGCCCAACAGTTTTTTTTGAGCGGGAGAAATCTTGCCACCACTACTTGCAACCCACGCCAGTATTGTGAGCGAGCCAAGGGCTCGGTTGCCGGACCGGGACATCGCCTGCTGGTAACGAGACTGTTGGTCGCTGTTCACGATTCGCTTTTCCAAATTCCACCTTGCGATTGGCGGACTAAGCCGATCCCCACGCTTCCATCATAGCGTCAACAGGCTTCCGAATCGATTGCTACCTTGCAATTGTCCTAATGCCCTCGTTCAATTCGGACAGCAATCAGGCAGTCGCAGCGGGTGCGCCAAGTCGCTTGATCACGGCGTCGGCAAATCCATCAGTATTCAGGTCGCCGCCGATATCACCCGTTTTCTCGCCATCACGCAACGCGGCCCTGTAACCCGACTCAATCAAAGCCGCCGCCGCCTTGCATTCTTCGTTGCTCCGCTCGTCTGCAAGATGTTCCAGCATCATCACCGCCGACATCAGAAGCGCCAAAGGATTCGCAATTCCCTTGCCGGCGATATCCGGAGCCGACCCGTGGACCGCTTCGAATACGGCTTGTTCATCACCAAAGTTTGCGCCGGGAACAACACCCAGCCCGCCGACGAGCCCTGCACACAAATCGCTCACGACATCGCCGTAGAGATTCTCGAGAAGCAGCACATCAAAGTTATTCGGATCCTGAACGATCTTCATGCAACCAGCGTCAATGATAGCTTCGTCATAGTCGATATTCGGATAATCTTTCTGATGCACTGACCGGGAGCACTTCAGGAAAAGCCCGTCGCTCATTTTCATGATGTTGGCTTTATGAAAGACAGTGATCCGCTTGCGGCGCCGCTGAGTCGCGAAGCGAAACGCCCAATGCGACATGCGCATGCAAGCCGTCTGCGTGGCGACTTTCATGCTCATGACCACATCATCCGTCACCTGATTTTCGACTCCGCTATAGAGGCCTTCAGTATTTTCCCGAAGAATAATCAGATCGACGTCTTCGAACCTTGTCGGAACACCTTCGAGTGAGCGAACGGGGCGAACTGCAGCGTAAAGATTCAGCCGCTTCCGCAGTTGAACATTGACCGAAGTGAATCCTTCGCCGACTGGAGTCGTGCAGGGCCCCTTCAAAGCCACCGCGCATTTCTTGATCGCCTCCACGGTGCCTTCGGGCATGACCTCGCCACTCGATTCAATCGCAGCCAGACCAGCGTGATGCTCTAACCAGTCGATCGGCGCTTTTGCCGCCTTGAGTATTTTCTGAACGGCCTTGGTGACTTCGGGGCCGATTCCGTCACCCGGGATTGCTACGACAGGAATGTTGGCCATGAACGACATCTCCTCAATAGTTGGTCAAATCACCAGGCAGGTAGCTCGTCGGTGCGAATACCATCGATCCGGGCGGACATTGTGCCAACCGTACAGATACTTACGAATGGTTGGTGTAGATAAACTTTAGCGACTGGCAAAGAAATTGGGCAGCGGGCAAGTTCTCAAAGATCAAAACGCCAGGCTTTTCGCAGGAAAGACGCTGTGGCAGTCGCCAGGATATCGACTTTGCGAAGCTGTGACAGTTGCGGAGGGTGTTTCGAAGTTTCCTCCCAGGTACAGCCGTGATGAATTCGTGACTGTTTGGCGCAAGCGTCGCCGATTGTTGGGTTATCAAGCAACCTACCAACAAAACGCGGTACGCCGCGTCCTACCACGAATAGCCGGCTTTCTCAGGCTGATGCCTGCCCGCCGAAACGCCGCTATTCGATACAAATTCCTGCCCTGCGAGACCGTGTGCTGATCCCCGCAGCCACGGTCTCTTTTTATGCGCCGACGTCAACTACGTCCACGATCTCTTCGCGGTGGACGAACGGCGGAGTACAACGATCCCACTCAAGGCCATCGCCAGCAACCCGAATGCCGTCGGCTCGGGAACAGATTTGGAGAACATCCAGTCGTACATTTCCGGCGTGTTGTACACTCGTCCCCAGATTCCATGCCCGCCGGTCGGCCATTCGGTGTACCGCAAGTCGGGATCGTCACTCACAAACTCTAACGTCGTTGTCTGATCTGAGTCCGGTGGAAACTCGGGGGATTCCTGGCCAGCAGCAAGAAGAATGCGGCCCACCGCTCGACGGGTAGTAATCCTGTTAACAACGGAATCGTTTCTTGCATGAAAAGCCCAAGATGACATATCGGTCATCACATCGGGGTCAAAGTCCCCCGCGGGACTCACGCCAGCAATCGGAACCGTTGCCGCAAAATCGTCGGAATAACGGCTGGCCATGTTCCACGCACCGCCGCCGCCCATCGACAGGCCCGTCACGTACAGTCGATTGGGATCCACATTTTCATTCGCCACGAGCTGATCAATCATCGTCATGACAAGATCTGTCCGGGCACGGCCATCCCATCCGAAAGTGACTGCTTGGGGCGCGTAGATGAATGCGCCACGATTGCGGGCTTCGCGAAACAGGTTGTTAATGTTCCCGTTGATTTGAGAGAGATTGTTGCTGCCAACTTCTCCGGCTCCATGAAGAAACAGGATCGCTGGACGCGCGCTGTCAGCGGCTTCGTCGGGAACGAACAAACGACCGGGAAGATTGGCTGTACTAAAGTCATCAAAGAATTCCGCGAGCGGTTGCGCAGAAGCGAGTCCGCAAAGAATCGCGGCAATCAAAAGCGATTGCAGGAACAGGGTTGTCTTTCTCATCAGATCGGACCTCTGGTTTTGCGCCTGCCCTTCACGACATTCGTTCAGGACAAACAAAGCGGTTACTGGATATGCCTGATACAACAAAAAAAGGCATCCGCCGACTCACACTCACCAACCATTTCTCATGGTCGGAAGAGTACTTGAGTCAGCGGATGCCTTATTGGCGTTGCCTCAGTCGCGGAGATTGTTCGTTTCAGCCACTATTGTAGCGGGCCGCATCCAGCTTTAGCAAGAAAACCTGCCATGGCCCCGCAAATCCACGGCGACAAGCCTATTCCCGCTACTCCCACTACTCCCACTCGATCGTGGCGGGCGGTTTGCTACTGATATCGTAGGCGACGCGGTTGACGCCTTTGACTTCGTTGATGATGCGGGTGGATATATTCGCCAGAAGATCGAACGGCAGCCGGCTCCAGTCGGCGGTCATGAAATCATCCGAATCGACGCATCGTACTACGATCGTGCTTTCGTACGTGCGGGCATCGCCCATCACGCCAACGCTTTGGACCGGCAACAGCACGGCAAATGCCTGGGCAGTGGAACGATAAAGTCCGGCTGCCTTGATCTCTTCGACAACGATCGCATCGGCGGCTCGTAAAGTCACCAGGCGTTCTTTCTCAACGTTGCCCAGACATCGAACCGCGAGCCCTGGTCCAGGGAACGGGTGACGCCAGACAATTTCTTCGGGAAGTCCCAGTTCAAGGCCAAGTCGCCGGACTTCGTCCTTGAACAAGTCGCGAAGCGGCTCGATCAGTTTGAATCCAAGCTCCTCAGGCAAGCCGCCGACGTTGTGGTGAAGTTTAATCGTGGCCGCTGGCCCATCAGGTGCGGCTCCGCTTTCGATAACGTCGGGGTAAAGCGTGCCCTGGGCGAGAAATTCTGCGCCGTCGATATCGGCGGCTTGGGCCTTGAAGCACTCGATAAATGTATGGCCAATGCGGCGGCGCTTTTCCTGAGGTTCCGTGATACCGTCGAGAGCGTCCAGGAATTTGACCTCGGCTTCGTCGACTCGCAAGTCAGCTTTGAAATGGTCCGTAAACTCTTCGACCACCAGCTCGCGCTCATTTTTTCGCAGCAAACCATTGTCGACAAGAATACAAGTCAGCTGCGATCCAATCGCCTGGTAAAGCATCGCTGCCGTGACGGCCGAATCGACTCCGCCGGACAGACCACAAATCACACGAGCGTCGCCGACTTGATCCTTGATCCTCCTGATCGATTCTTCGGCGAAGTTGCCCATCGTCCACAAGCCCGAACAGCCGCAAACTTGCTTGACGAAGTTACCAAGAACTTTGGAACCTTCCGGCGTGTGCGTCACCTCGGGATGAAATTGCAATCCGAACACCGGCAAGTCGCGATGCCTGACGGCGGCGATCGGACAAGTCCCGGTGGTCGCCAGCGGAACGAACTGCTCCGAAACATCGGTCACCTGATCCCCGTGACTCATCCAGACGTCGATCTCTTCCGGAACTCCGTCGAAGATCCCCTGCCCCGTTTCGGTGACAGTACATTTGGCTCGCCCATATTCCTGGGACGGCGTATTTTGAACGTCGCCGCCGAGCGTTTTGCAGGCCAGCTGCATCCCATAACAAATCCCGAGCACAGGAATGCCCATTTCAAATATGCCGGGATCGCACTGCGGCGCGCCCGAGTCATAAACGCTCGAAGGTCCACCCGAAAGAATCAGGCCCCTGGCATTGTGATTTTTAATCTGTTCAACCGTGATGTCGTGTCGAACGATTTCGCAGTAAACATTCTGGTCCCTGACACGGCGGGCAATTAGCTGCGAATACTGCCCACCAAAATCGAGTACGAGGATTCTCTCATCAGCGACGCGAACCGCCTGATCAGGATTGTCTGTCACCATGGAACTCATGTTAGAACCGAACTGCGAAATGGCCACGGCAACGCAATTCTTCAAAGAGGTGTGAAATCTGTCCCCCGGCGGACACTCTTCCTGCGTTACCAAAAGGCAAATTATAAACCTCGTCACACGCGACTCCTAGGAGCCATAAACTCTCGACACCCAGCCGCGATCAGGCGATTGCCCGCCTCTGGTTGGCATGAAATTGAGTTGGTTTATAGTGCGGGTCGACTCAAGCTACACGAAAACAAAATCAACAACCGGTTCGTGAATTCTGTGCAAATACTCCTGACAAATGACGATGGCATTCACGCACCCGGCATCGCAGCTCTTGAAAAACGGCTAAAAAATCTTGGTGATGTCTGCGTCGTCTCCCCGTCGACTGAACAAAGCGGCGTTGGACATTCGATCACTTTCCTGACTCCGCTGACCGCCAGTCCGGTCTACGAAGGCGATACCCTGCGAGGGCATGCCGTGAACGGAACTCCTGCCGATTGTGTGAAACTGGCAGTCGCCGAGTTCTGCCCTTCACGCCCCGATGTGGTTGTAAGCGGGATCAATGGCGGCCTGAATGCCGGCATCAATGTGCTCTATTCTGGAACAGTTGCCGCCGCGATCGAAGGCGCATTTTTTGGGATCACCAGCATTGCCGTTTCGCTCGAATCGAACGACACCCCAAAGTTTGATGTGGCGGCCGGGATCGCAGGAGATTTGATCGCGCAGATCCTGGAGCAAAAATCGTCTGCGCCGCAACTGTTCAATATCAATATCCCCACGGCGGCGACAGAGAATCCAGGTGCACCGGTCAAGGTTGTGCCGATGGGACTTGAGAGGTACGGGCAAGCTTTCATTAAACGGGAAGACCCCAAAGGCCGGACTTACTACTGGGCAACGGGGAACCCGCCTCCCGCTGAGACTTCCCACGAGACAGATGTCTCCGCGCTCAAGTCCGGCAATATCACCATCACACCACTGGCGTACGATATGACTTGCCAGCCCTCGCTTGCCGAGATGGAATCGTGGAATTTCAAGTCGCCGTCGATTCCGTCGTAGCGTTAGTGCGGGTCGCGCGAAGGTGTTGCGTCTCTGGCGGCGTGGATCCCGAGCGAGAACGACGAATTGACGCTCCACAAAAGTCGAGTGCGCTCTAGCGCGGGAGTTTGATTCCCTCTGTTGGCGACCGGCGTGAGTAATCGACGACTCTCCACGCGTCGCCTTCTTTCACAAAGTCGACGATGAATAGCATCGGAACGGTCTGGTTGCGAATCGTTCCCGACTTTTCCGAACCGACGATTACCGCGTTGAAGGTCGCTTTGGCGCGGTTTCCGTCCGGGTCGGAACCGAAATCTACCGTCAAATTGTTCTTTACGACGACTCGATGAATCTCAACGGGTTTGAGTGCTCGCTCCGCTTTCTTTTGAAGTCTCGGAACGGTAGTCGAAACATGTTGCAGAATTGCCTGCGTGTTGTTTGACTCGAGATCAGCCGCGATCACCTGAAGCGTCTGCGCAATCTCTTCCCTGGGAGTCACGACTCGCCGCTCGACAGCGACCAACAGGCAGGTGAGAACGGCGATGCCGATGGCGAGATAAAGGAATCGAATGACTCCGGTCTTGAGCAGCCCAATGAGCGAAATGACTGCGAAGAAAATTCCGCCGAGGACAATCGAAAGCGGATTTTCGAAGAGAAAATTCATGCCAAACAACAACTGAACCATGGCAATGCTCCCTTCGATGGAATCAAACCTCATCCACAGACCGTCGTGCCTGCATCTTCCAAATCCTCTGCCCCCAAAAAACTATTGTGAGCAAGACGAGTGCGCCGGTAAAGAAAACGAAGAATGGCCGCAATGTCAGCATCGAATTGTTGGTAGTCGACAGGGGTGAATAACCTCCATGCGCTGAAACCGCATGGCCCGACCTTTCCCGCGCCTGAAACTGGCGTTCGATCTGCGGCTGCCGCCAGTTGTACTTCGGAGCCGTCAGAACGAGAGCAGCAAGGGCACCGACTAAAAAAATATTCAGCCAGAACCACGGTGAATCCGTGGGGCTCTGTCGTACGGCACTTTCATTATTCATCGGTGTAGTATAGCGAACCATGGACGATCTGATTATCCACAGTGCCCCGGCGAAAGAGCGAGTGTGTCGCTCTTTCGCCTGACATGAACGTCAGCAATACGATCAATCTTCGTCGAAATCATAGTCAATTGTTTCGGAAATCTGATTTCCGCCGCTATCAAACGCGGTTGTGCTAAAGCCCTGATTCAAGTCAGACACTGTTCCCGTGTGCGAAAATGAGCCGTCATCTGCCACGATAGCAGTCCCTGACATCCCTCCACCGAATTGAATCTCCGCGGCATCTGACTCCCCATCATCCGGTGTAGAGTCATGAAACGTCCCCGTGACGGTCCATGTACCATCACTATTCGGAGTAGCGACAACGCCGACGAAAGAAACTTCACTGGACGAGTCAGTATCAAAATCAACGTCGGCTGTGGCGGAGGCACCATGTGCATCCATTGCAATTATCGACAGCGCAGCCTGACCACTCGCGCCTGATTGCAGTACGACGCTCATCGTTCCCGTAGCCGTATCAATAGAAACACTTTGAAATATCGCTGGATCCGGGGTCCCGTCGATCGCAAAAACGAGATCCGTTACGCTCCCATCAGGATCTGAAAAAGCGTCGTGCAGTTCGACGGCATAATTCTGACTGTCGCTACTCGACAGTCCTGCAACACCGGTCGCAGCGGGCGCATCATTGGTTGCACTGCCTCCCTGAGAAGCACCTGAAATAACATTAATTTGAGCGGCAGCAGAACCAACGATTTCGCCTGCGGCAAACACCGGTTGGGACGCAATCATCGCACCAGTAACTGCCACCGCATTCGCAGTTAACGTCAGACGATCTTCCAGTTGCTGTATTGCCAACGAACGTGAACTTTTCTGTTTGCGCATAACGATCCCTCTCCGTAACACGAGTGCTGAATGAACTAACTCCCCATTTGCTAGGTCGAAATCGCGCGACTAAAGCGGACGCGCGAAATGAGACAATTCGTAAACCGACTCGCCCCAAGAGAGGGGATGCAAGATTGAGATCGCTGGACGTCAACGAAATGAAATCTGCTGCGACACGAAACCAGAAAAGAACTCAACAGCCGACGTAAAACACGCAACCTGCGCGTTCAATCGCGCGTGATGATAACGAGATAACAGCAACGAGTGGCGCGGCGATTATCGACGAGAAAAGAATGCAATCGAAAATGAGCTGAACCAGGATCAACCGAACCGCTTTCACTTCGTGCTAAAGCGGCGCCATTGACTTTCGTCTAGCGGGTCCATGGTTGTAGAAAAACGATGCCCAACGGTGGCGTCCGTTTCCAGCTCAAGAATCTCCTGATACCGCGGATCATCGCGCAGCCAGCTGAAATTCCCATGTCGGAGCGACGTGGGTGTGAAGTTGCCAGCAAGCCTCCCATCCCTAAGCGCGCGCAGTAGCTCGTCACGATAGCGGTCATCATATTTCGCAAGTTCCGCAAGAATATATGCAGTCCGTGCGGCAATCCTTCCGTTCTCTGGAAATCGTTCCCGGACGCGCAGGATGTCGGCGGCAGCTGCATAAGGGAGGTAGAAACGATTCATCGGAATCGTGACTGAACCGCGTGGAGAAGGCCCATTGTTTGCCAAATATCTGGCGATATCCATATATGCGCGGAGACAATACGGCGCGACCACATCCGGATCGCGAGCGATTGCCGTATCGAGCAAACGTTGCTTAACCTCATAGTCTTTCATATGCGCATATGCGGCAGAATAGTTCGAAAGTACGGCAACATTTTCGAACCCACAAGCGATCGCCATCTCTGAGTGGTGGCGAATAAGATCCTTTCGCATGAGCACACTACTACGTTTCGCAAGAGAAGCGAGCGCGGCGTGTGCCGGCCCTGCATCTATTTCAATGCATGTGTCAAGGATTGTCGCACCCTCGTTGTACTTACCTTCTTCGATCTGCAGCTTGGCCTCGGCGAATTTAACGCCAAACCGCGCCCAGCCTTGCTGCGACGCTGCGGAGTCAGCTGGCGCGAGTGCGCCTTGTTGAACGCTTGGAACCGCAGGGCCGTTATCACGATTGTCGAATGCGCCCGAGGCCCACCACAAGCCGGCGGTCATCACGATGACAGCGACAATGCCCACCGAGAGTATTGCCCAACCTGCCGGCCACCTTCGCGTCACCGATTTTCGACGAGTGCGGAATTCCTCTAACTCGCTCCGCAACGACTGCATGTCCGGATAGCGATCTTCAGGGCGAAAACGCAAGCATCGCCGAATGATGTTGTCCAACGCTTCGTCGACGTCACTGTTATAAGTCGACGGAGCTACGAACTTACCCGTTTCCAGATGCTCAACGTGCTCCGCCAACTGAGCCGCATTCGGAGCATTCACCGGATCTCGAAACGGTCTCCGGCCGGCCAGCAGCTCGTAGAGCAGAATTCCAAACGAGAAAATGTCGCTGCGATTGTCAATGACCTGTTCTGGCGAGTGAATCCGGCGAACCTGTTCCGGAGACATGTAAGGAAGCGTTCCCCCGCAATAATCGCGCCCCTCGTCGTGACTGGAGAGATTGAAGTCAAGTAGCATTGCGCGACCATGTACCCCCACCAGAATATTGGACGGTTTGAGGTCGTCGTGGCGGACTCCACGATCATGGGAATGTACAAGGGCACCTGCCAACTCCAGACCAATTCGCAGAACCATATCCACATAATCTTTATCCGGATCTACGGTCTTCGCCGTCTTTTCAACGCGGTCAGATTCCTGCGTCCAGCGTCGGGAAGCCAACCCAATCAAGTCGCCGTTGCGTGGGACGGTTTCGTCTTTCCATGCGAGGTCCATCACATCGCAAAGTGTGCTGCGACCATAAAATGGCATGCAAATGCCACTTCGCTGCGTCTCTCTGTTTTCGTGAACCGAATAGACCGGCATGATGTTCGGATGGCTGAGCCGGCCCTGTGTCTCCGCCTCGTAGGCTCCGCGAAAAGCGACTTTGACGACCGCTTGACGATTCCCGAGCCCCTCCTGCTCGCAGAGAAAAACATGCCCCAATGCTCCATGCCCCAGTTTCTCAATCACGCGAAACGAGGAAAAAAGTGTGTCACCCGGCTCAACCTCTTTGAGGTCCGATTCTTCGAGGCCAAAATCTACGTCGGCGAGATACTCGTGGACTTCGATACGCCGAATCAGCGAGTGCTTGATATCCGGATAGCGATCTACAAACATCGACTTGTCAACTGAATCGTCGTTCTCACGAAGCTCGCAATACTCTTCGTAAGCCTGATCGAGAAGGTGGCTATTCGTACTCGCAGCACCGACGTTCGCAGCCATTGCCAATTTTGAAACCTTGCGGGCCTGCCGACCGGGACCCTCAATCAGCGGATCATGGCGAGTGGACCGGCGATGCTGGCTACGGGATGTGTCCATAATCAGTATTCCTGCTCGTTCCGGTCGGTTGTTCGGTTTGTAAACGGGTCCATCGCAGTCTCAAACGAATCGAAAGACGCTCCTGTCTCAGCGTCAATCTTGAGCAATTCCTGAAACTCGAAATCATCGGACAACCAACGGAGATACGAGTATCCGTTGCCGTCACGGTAGCCCTCAAGATAACCAGTCTTCCTGGCGGCAATCAGTGCATCAAACATTTCCTGTCGGTACGATGCGTTGCATCTTGCAAACCAGGAGAGAATTTCAGCCGCTACGCGCGCAACCCGACCGTTATCTGGAAATCCACGGCGTACAAGCCGGATGTCTTCCAGCGCCTGATATGGAAAGCACATCGCCACGAAGGGAATCGCCCCATCCGTGCCGATTTTGAAACTGTTGATTCGCCTGAGTTCAAATGTGGCGCGATTGTGACGGACGGTTAGTGCGTTTGGTTCGAGTTCGACTGCCCGGTCCCAGGCCAGCTGTTTTGTACGCCACTCTTTCGCTTTCTCACGCCGCAACTCCTCACCTTTCCGACGCATGGGCGCCAAATAGGATAACGCGTAGTTATTCCAGTTCGCCGCGTTTTCAAGCCCCAAATCGATCGCCACTTTGCAATGCTCGCTCGAAATATTCCGTTCCGCGCTTCCCTTTAGAGCTACATACCCAAGGCATGCATGGGCTGCTTTCGGGTTTTGATCAAGAAGGGGCTCAAGAATACGGACCGCTTCGCGGTAATTTTCCTTGGCAACCAACGTGCCGGCTTCGGAAAACCCGGGACCGAGATGCGACCAACTGTTTGTCGTTTCCGCCGTGTCCTTCTGGATCGACCGATGATTCGCGCGCCCGCCCAGGAGGTAATTGATGCCAGCGGCGCACAGCATCAGGCCGACGCCAACGACAACCAATCCAGCCAGCCACTTGAGCGCCTGTTTACTACGATCCTGAATTGCTTGCAGGCGTGTGCGTCGCTCTGCCCGGTAGCTCGAGAGAGCTTCCAACACTGACGAAACGTCGCGGTATCGGTCGTCGGGATGAAACTCAAAACAACGACGAACCAATTGGTCAAGCTCCCGATCGACCTCGTGGTTATGACTCGATATCGGAGCGACCTTTTCGCTTCGCAGCACATCAAGGCGTTTTCCGGCTTGCTTCCTGTTCGGACTGTTTGCCGGATCCAGATAGGGCCGTTGGCCGGCGAGCAACTCATAGAGCAAAATTCCCAACGAAAAAATGTCGCTACGATTGTCGATCTTGGCGCGCGTAGAATGGATGCGACGAATCTGCTCAGGCGACATGTACGGCAGTGTCCCCCCGCATTGGCCAGGCGTTCCTTCGTGGCTGGAGAGATTAAAGTCAAGCAGCTTCGTCTGGCCACCAACGCCAACAAGGATGTTGGAGGGTTTCAGGTCATCATGACGAACGCCCCGTAGGTGCGAGTGCTCCAACGCGCTTGCCAGTTCGATGCCAACGCGAACGACCGAATCCACGTAGTCCCAATCCAGGATGTCCAGGGCAATTGAGCTTTCGACACGATCAGAGTCCTGAGTCCACCGGATTGCAGCCTGACCAACCAGCTCGCTGTCACGCGTAACCTCCTCATCCTTCCAGGCAAGATCCAGCACATCGCAAAGCGTGCTCCGACCATGAAACGGCATGCAAATGCCACTTCGCCTTGTCACTTCTTCCTCGTGAACAGAATACACCGGCATGATGTTCGGATGACTGAGCTTGCCCTGCGTTTCGGCTTCGTAGGCACCCTGAAAAGCGACCTTTACAACCGTCTGACGATCACCGACACCCAGCTGCTCACAAAGAAAGACATGACCAAGCGCGCCATGACCGAGTTTTTCGATCACGCGGAACGATGAAAACAGAATGTCGCCGTATTCGATCTGTTGAAGATCCGTTTCGGCAAAATCAAAATCGACGTCTTCGAGAAATTCGTGGACTTCGATTCGTCGAATCAGAGAATGCCTGATGTCCGGGAATCTGCCGGCGAATAGTGACTTGTCGACCGCTCCATTTTTTTTGCAGAGCTCACAGTACTCTTCGTACGCAAGATCGAGAAGAAAGCTGTGAGTACACTCGATGCCAGTTTTCGCAGCCACCGCGCGTTTCAGACCATCGGGTTCCCGCGGCACGTGTGAACGTATAGCCAGATCATGTTGGGTCGACCGACGATGCTGACTGCGGGACGTGTCCATGTCAAGAATTTGAGTCTTTTTGCATCCGTTCCAATACGCGACTTACCGTACGTTCACTGACGCCGATCAGTTCAGCTATCGCGTGAATGTTTTCGCCACTCATACGAAGGATGGCAATTTCCCGATCACGCTCTGAACTTCCCTCCATCATTTTTTCGAAGGTCTCGTGGGCAATGGCGAGATGGCTGGGAGTGTCCCCGGCCCGTACACGAGTGTTGTTGACATCGGAAAGCCATTGTTCCTCCCGACGAATGTCATGCTTCTGGGTATTCAGCCGACGACGGGTCTCGTCCGTCAGCTTGTTGCGCGCCATCACGGCGAGATAGCCGATGAGCTGCGCGGGCGACGAAGCTTTCAGTAGCTCGTCGCGTTCACGAAAGAAGCTGACCCAGACGGCCTGGGCAAAATCCTGTGAGTCAAACTTCTGTCGCATCTCTCGATGCATCTTCCGTCGAATCACTGAAAGGACATGCGGCTGGTACCGCTCGACAATAATTCGAGCGGCAAGCTCAGATCCCCCTCGGGCCTCTTCGATTAACCCTTCGAAGGGCATGGCGGCTAATGTGGCTGGAGATTTCAAAGCGATTCGACCAGGGGAAAACGTTCAAGGAAAAACGCTACAGTTGCCCCCCAATCTTACCACTACGAAAACCGCCTCGCAAATGTCATGGTTTTCGTCTGACCAGCAATCCCGCAATTCAACCCAACTTTGATACGACGCCCGCCATAGGGAACGCCCTCCCGCCATAACGAGCCTGCGATCCCAGCTGCTCTTCGATTCGGAGCAACTGATTGTATTTGGCCATACGATCCGAACGAGATGCGGATCCAGTCTTTATTTGCCCGGTAGATAGTGCCACCGCAAGGTCTGCGATCGTAGCATCTTCGGTTTCGCCACTTCGATGGCTGGTCACACTGCTATAGCCAGCACTGCGTGCAAGAGTGATCGCGTCGATCGTTTCGGTAAGCGTACCGATCTGATTGACTTTGATGAGAATGCTGTTCGCAATCCCTTCGTCGATTCCACGCTGTAGTCGTTCGGTATTGGTTACGAACAAGTCATCACCAACCAGTTGGACTTTGTCGCCGACCTTACCAGTCAACATCTTCCAGCCTTCCCAGTCATCCTCATCGCAACCGTCTTCGATCGAGCAGATCGGATAGTTGTCTGCCCAGTCAGCCAGGAAATCGACCATGCCAGCCGAATCGAGCTGCTTGCCATCGATGTGGTACGCACCGTCTTTGTAAAATTCGGTGGCGGCGACATCGAGAGCAATCCACACCTGCTCTCCCGGTTTGTAGCCGGCTTTTTCGATGGCCATCAGGATCAAGTCGAGTGCTTCTCGATTGCTGCCGAGATCTGGTGCAAAACCGCCTTCATCACCAACCGCGGTATTCAGATTCTTGTCCTGCAATACCTTCTTGAGGTTGTGAAAGATTTCCGCACCGCAACGAAGCGATTCCGAGAACGAGTCGAAGCCCAATGGCATCACCATGAACTCCTGAACATCCACCGAGTTGTCGGCGTGCTCTCCGCCATTCACAATGTTCATCATCGGCGCGGGCAGCAGGTTGGCACCGGCTCCGCCGAGGTAACGATACAGTGGCTGCTGTGTAAAATCGGCAGCCGCTTTGGCGATCGCCAACGAGACACCAAGAATCGCATTCGCGCCCAGCTTGCTCTTGTTCTTCGTACCATCCAGCTCCAGCATTCGTGCGTCCAGCGCACCCTGCTCGGTGGCATCCCAACCGATCAACTCTTCGGCCAAAACCGTGTTGACGTTCTCGACAGCTTTTGTGACGCCCTTGCCGAGATACTTCGATTTGTCGCCATCTCTCAGTTCATTGGCCTCATGGGCTCCGGTGCTGGCACCGCTAGGAACTGCAGCGCGACCGAATGAACCGTCCAGAAGTGCAACATCGACCTCTACCGTTGGATTTCCGCGACTGTCGAGAATTTGACGACCGTGGATATGAGTAATTGTGCTCATGCCTGATTTTTCTAGTTAGATTTGCTGAGGTTGTGATTGGAAGTGCAATGTATGACGCAACTTGTGGCAACGCAACGAGGTTTTACGCGACTTCCACACCCTATACCTGACCAACCGTCATTTCGTAACAATAAGGCAGACATTACTTGCTGCTCTGGCTGCGTCACGGCGCCCGTCCGGCAATCTTTCACGGTCGATCAAGAACTTCAGATGTAGGCACAGGAAACGGATTCAAATGCAATTCACAAAACAGACTTTCCAGACGTTCCAGACTTTCGCGAACCGGTTCTTCACACTGTCCTTCGCGGCAGGAGTCCTGCTGGCGACCGCGTCACTCCACGCACAAGACGGAACTGCCCAAATCGCCCCGGGCACAGCGGACGGCTCCGGGACAAAACACCCAGCGATGCTTGATCCCTCCAAGGCCACGGAAAAAGCGCCTGCGAAGTTCGAGGTGAAATTTTCTACCACCAAAGGCGACTTTATTGTCGAAGCCAACCGGGACTGGTCACCCAACGGAGTCGACCGGTTTTACAACATGGTAAAGATTGGTTACTTCCAGGACATCGTGATTTTCCGCGCGATCCCCGGATTTATGTGGCAGTTTGGAATCCATGGCGATCCAGCCGTCAATGCGAAGTGGGGAGAATCGAAAATCAAGGACGATCCATCCAAAGCCGGAGTGAGTAACCAGATGGGCTTCCTCACGTTCGCAAAAACGGGCATGCCGAACAGTCGCTCGGTTCAGTTCTTCGTCAACCTTGGCAACAACCAGTCGCTCGACGCCCAGAAATTCACTCCATTCGCCCGCGTCACCAAGGGGCTGGATGTGATCAAGAAAATCAACACGGAGTATGGCGAGAACGCGCCCGACGTGCAGGGCAACTTTCAGGCGAAAGGCAATGAGTACATCCTTGGAGTTTATCCCAACCTGGACAAGATCAAGTCGGTTACGCTTGTCACTGCACCGGCAACAGCGAACGAGTAGCCGATGTTCACTGGACTTGTACAGGCGATCGGAGTCGTCGAGCAAATCAGTCAACAAGGCCCCGGCGCCTTGTTGACGATCAAATCGGCGGTCCTTGAAGGAATCGCGATCGGCGACAGCATTTGCGTGAATGGCTGTTGCCTGACCGCTGTCTCGCTGGATGGCGACTGTGCAAGTTTCGAAGCCGGCACGGAGACGCTTTCGAGAACGAACCTCGGCAGCCTGGCGACTGGATCCCACGTCAACCTGGAACGATCGTTGCGGCCCCAGGATCCGATGGGAGGACACTTTGTGACGGGACACATCGATTGTGTGGGGAACGTTGCGGCCCGTGACGATGATGGAGAATGGTGCCACATGCGTTTCTCGATTCCGGCACCATTCCACAGCCAGGTGGCCGCCAAGGGATCGATTACGATCGACGGGATCAGCCTGACCGTCGTGGATGTGGTCGATCAGGAGTTTGGCGTCGCACTGATCCCGCATACGCTGGAGAATACAACGCTTGGCAAACGCCGGGCGGGCGATGAAGTCAACCTCGAGACGGATATCCTCGCCAAGTACGTAGAACGGGCAATTCACTACCGCGCGAGTCCATAGCGACTAGAATCGAAACTCACCCGTCACCTTTATCGCCTCGCGCGTTTCCCAAAGTTCATTCATGCCCATCAATCGACAAACCGCTTCGTTCCTGCAGCAGCGATTCAACGAAGTCGGTATTTACCCCAAAGGCCGACACGGCCAGAACTTCCTCGTCGATTTGAATCTGGTCGATGTTCTGGTTCGAGCCGCACAACTTGAAAAGCAGGATGTCGTTCTCGAGGTTGGCACAGGGACAGGCGCGCTCACCGGACAAATGGCGGCTCAGGCTGGCCACGTTGTGACGATTGAAATCGACCGTCAGCTGCACCAGCTGGCTTCCGAAGAATTGATCGACGTGCCCAACGTGACGATGGTGCTACAGGATGTATTGCGGAACAAGAACAACATCCATGACACGATCATTTCCACCGTCGAAGAGCAGTTACAGAAAATCGAAGGCAGTCGGTTCAAGCTCGCGGCGAACCTGCCGTACAACATTGCAACGCCACTGATATCCAACCTGTTGCTGACTCGCATCACACCGTACTCGATGACGGTGACGATCCAGAAGGAGCTCGCCGACAGAATTGTCGCGGTGCCAAGAACCAAGGACTATAGTGCACTCAGCATCTGGATCCAGAGTTTGTGCTCGGCTGAAATCGTTCGCATCATGCCGCCCACGGTTTTCTGGCCTCGCCCCAAAGTCGACTCAGCGATCATTCACATTGTGCCCGACGAAAAAAAGCGGGCAGCCATTCCTGACATTGCCGCCTATCAGAAATTTGTCCGCTCACTGTTTTTCCATCGACGCAAGTTCCTGCGAAGCGTATTGATCAGTTCCTTCAAGGAAGAATTGGGGAAACCCGATATCGACCGTATTATGGCAATGGTAAAAATGGGCGCGGAAACGCGAGCCGAAGAATTGCCCGTCGAGAGGATTCTTGAGTTATATAATGCGTCTCGGGTTGTCCTCACGGAGTCCGGGAAAATCGACGACTGGAAGTGCCGTTAAGCCCAAACACTTCGAAAGAAGACCATGCAATTTATTGAAATGACTGGAAGCACCCTCAAATCACTGCTTTCCAGTGATGAGATGGACGAATCCGAGCTAACCGCGGCTGGCGTCGAGGACACCAGCATTGTTCGAATCAACCAACATGGAGATATCGAAGTGCGGCGGCCCGACAGCTGGGATGTTGTTGGCGGGCTCATCGGCGACTTTGCCGAACGTATTACAAAGAACACAGGATTTGACTGGGCGTAATTGCGTTCAGTCTGCCTAAGGAAGTGCTTGCTCGTCTGGTGGCGGCCGCGGTCTTCAAAACCGTTGGGACCTGCGTCAAACGCTGGTTCGGTGGGTTCGATTCCCATGCACTTCCGTTTTATCTATTCGCCACTCGACTCCGTCATTCCGACCGCCATAAACCGCCCCCATTAGGGGAGTCGATTTTGCTATTTCCTTCAATACTTGCACTGCATGCGGTGATAGCGGGCGATATGCGTTGATCGCGGTATTCCGCGGGTAAAACGCAGTTTCACGTCGGGGAAATATGTTCCCGAAGAGGTTAATTCCTGTTAACCTAGTGAGACTTGTCGTTTCTACGGGTTAATCGTGACAGCCTCAAAATCCTGACGGAATGTTACACGACTGACGAATATCCATGAGTCTGTGAGTTTTCCCGGAACGACAGTTTTACGGGACGCTCGCTTCACACGACTCGCTCTCACAGACTCACCTTTGATTGAATGCCTACAAGAAAGCCGAACAGTCTGGTGAGACGCTCGGCTGGAGTGACTTCGTTGCTCGATAGACTATCTCCCCCGCCACCAGTCGCCGTCGACTTTGTCGAGCGATTGCGTCAACTTTCCGCCGACTGGCCGGAACGTATTGCGTATACCTATCTGGTAGACGGGGAAGACCGCGAACTTGTCTATACATACAGCGAGCTCGACCGGCGGGCGCGAGCCATTGGCCAGCGACTGATCGACATGGGCATGACCGGTGAGCGTGCCTTGCTACTCTTCCCTCCCGGGCTGGACTTTGTAAGCACGATCTTTGGTTGCTTTTACGCAGGCGTTGTCGCCGTGCCGGCTTTCCCGCCCAGGCGTAACCGCAATATGGCTCGCATTGAAGCCATCTCAAAAGACGCTCAGGCCAAAGTGGCCATTACGATCGACGACCACATTCAGCGAGTCGCAAGGTTCTCCGACGATGCGCCTGAATTGCAAACACTCGAATGGATTGCCGCAGACAAGATCGAAGTCGGCGACGCCGACGACTGGAAACGGCCAAATTTTGACTCGGAGTCGCTGGCGGTTCTCCAGTACACGTCCGGTTCGACGGGCAAGCCGAAGGGCGTCATGCTGACGCATGGCAATTTGATCCGGAATTGCCAGTACATCACACATGCTTTCGGTGCCAAGCCGCACGATGTTGGCATGTCCTGGCTGCCGGCTTACCACGACATGGGCCTGATTGGGGGCATCCTCAATCCGATCTACATTTCATGCACCAACGTGCTGATGTCCCCCGTGGCATTCCTGCAAAATCCACTGCGCTGGATGAAGGCGGTCACCAAGTACAAAGTCTCGATTTCTGGCGGCCCCAATTTCGCCTACGACTACTGCACCAAAAAAGTCGCCGAGGAAGACCTCAACGATCTGAATCTGGAATCGTGGGCAGTCGCATATAACGGCGCGGAACCTGTTCGCGACTCAACGATCGAAGAGTTCATTCGCAAGTTTGGTCCGTGCGGATTCAGGCGTGAAGCGTTCTACCCCTGCTACGGCATGGCCGAGTCGACGTTGATGATCACGGGCGGCCACCGCGACGAATCGCCAGTTTCGCGTGCATTCGAATCGGCCAGCCTCGACATTCAGGTTGTCAAACCGGCCTCCGCGAGCGACAGGCATTCCCGACGACTGGTCGCTTGCGGCAAGCAGCCACCGAACGGGACGGTTCTCGTTGTCGATCCAGACAAGATGACCCGGTGTGCGCCGGATGAGATCGGCGAGATCTGGGTTTCCAGCCCGAGCGTCGGTATCGGCTATTTCAACAAGCCGGTAGAGACACAAGAAACGTTCCAGGCACAACTGATTGACGGCAGTCGCGAAACATTTCTGCGAACGGGCGACCTCGGGTTTTGGCGCGATGGCCAGCTGTTCGTTACGGGACGCATCAAGGATCTGATCACCATTCGTGGCGTCAATCGCTACCCGCAAGATATCGAGATGACGGTTGAACAGTCGGACAAGCGACTTCGCACCGGCGCGGCGGCGGCTTTCGCTGTTGAAATCGACGGTCGCGAGCAGCTGATCATTGTCAGCGAAGCCGAACGGGTGAAAGAAAACAACTGGGACGAAGTCATCAGTGCCATCCGGCGTGATGTTACGCGAGTCCACGAGCTTGCCCCGGATGGTATTATCCTGATCCGCACGGGTTCAATCCCCAAAACATCGAGCGGAAAAATTCAGCGGCATGCGTGTCGAAACGGATTCCAGGATGACAGCCTGCTGATTATTGCCAAATGGTTCAGGCCAGAAGAGGAATCGCCTGAGATGCAGCCGAATGGATATCATGCGGTCGGCGGAAAGAATGGCCATCCCGCCGTGAATGGAAATGGACAGAACGGCTCTGGCCGTTCCAGCATTCACAGCAACGGCCACACCAACGTTCACAACAATGGCCAGCACCACCCCGCGACAAACGGCAGCAACGGTTCGCCAGGCAGCCTGTCCAACGGTCAACGATCAAGATTGCAGATTGTCTTCAACACGGTGCGTAGCATCGCCCAGGATCGAGCCGGCAATCTTACCGCAGAAACAAACATCCTTGATCTTGGACTCGACTCGCTTGAGCGACTGGAAATCGTAAGCCGCCTGGAAGATCACTTTGGTGGTTCCTTCCCGGAATACGTGCTGCAGGAGATGGAAACCTGCCAACAAGTCGCAGCGGCTGTCGAAACTCACCTGATTCCTTTCACGGAAGGTCGGGACAACGCCGTTGAGACATCGGCCTATCGCTTCGAAGAGTTTGCCGAATTCAAACGACTGGAGCAGTCCAAAGAAGCACTGGCATCCACGGGGCTCGGCAATCCATACTTTCCGGTCCATAGCGGGACGGCTCGCGACACGACAACGATCGACGGCCGCAGCTATATCAACTTCGCCAGCTACAACTACATCGGCATGTCTGGCGACCCTGCTGTCAACGCGAGTACAGCCGCAGCCGTCGAGCAGTTCGGAACCAGCTGCTCTGCCAGCCGTCTGGTGTCTGGTGAAAAACAGATTCATCGCGAACTCGAAAAAGAGATCGCCGATTTTCTTGGCGTAGACGACTCGATTACCTTCGTTGGCGGACACGCGACCAACCAGACAACGATCGGCCATCTGGTCGAAGCCGGCGACCTGATCATTCACGACTCGTTGGCCCACAACAGCATCGTTCAGGGAGCCATTTTGTCCGGGGCACGCCGCCGGCAGTTCCCACACAACGACTGGAACAGCCTTGACCAGATCCTGACAACACAACGATCCAGGTTTCGCCGCGTGCTTGTCGCCATCGAAGGCGCATACAGCATGGACGGTGACTATCCGGACCTGGCGAAATTCGTCGACATCAAGGAACGCCACAAAGCGTTGCTCATGGTCGACGAAGCCCATTCGCTCGGCACGATGGGTGCCACAGGAAGAGGAATTAGCGAGTTTGCAAACGTCGATACCTCGCGAGTCGACATCTGGATGGGGACTCTCAGTAAGTCGCTGGGAAGTTGCGGTGGCTACATCGCCGGCTCGAAACCTCTTGTCGAGTTGCTGCGTTATACCGCCCCTGGCTTTGTTTACAGCGTCGGACTCTCTCCACCAGATACAGCTGCGGCACTCGCGGCTTTACGAGAACTGAAGCGTCACCCCGAACGGGTGATCAAGTGCCAAAAAAACGCTGAGCTATTCTTGCGACTTGCTCGCGAAGCCGGCCTGGACACGGGAGCGAGCGGAAGCACACCAATCGTGCCCGTCATCCTCGGAAACTCTGTGAAGTGTCTCTGGCTCTCTCAGAAGCTCTTTGAGCGTGGTATCAATGTCCAGCCAATCATGTATCCAGCCGTTGCAGAAGCTGAATCACGATTGAGATTCTTCATCACGTCAGAGCATTCGGTCGAGCAGATCAGGCAGACAGTGGATGCCATGAGGGAATTGCTACCGGGGTTTTCCGAATTCGTTGCCGGGAATGAATTGCGGATGGACCAGGCGGCAACTAGTCTGAAAGGACGGGTAAACGGATTCGGCAATTCCGTCAAGACAAGTCAACAGGCTGGCGGTTACGAAACCGAAGCGTAGTTCATACGCTGTCAGCCGGACTTTTTCCCAGTCGGTCTTGCAGAAAGCGACAGCCGCGCTAAAATCGAAGTACGGCGTTGAGCTTGTCGCGTATGCCAACACTCACGCGCTATTCATTCAGTTTTTGACAGGAGGAATCGGGTGCTCACCGAATCACAGGTACAGAGAAGCTTTCGTGGACTATTCACCAACGGCAACATCACTGAGGACGCTTTGACCAAGGGGGAAGAACTTCTGGATGAGTTGCGACCAGAAAGTCCACTCCGACACCGTCTTTCGGATGAACTCGAAGAGCTGAGAAAAATTGCAGTGGCCGAGAGCTAGAAAAAAGCTCCCTTCAGCACAGAGACTTCCAGTATAAAAAGCGGCCCGAGCCTTGAAGCTCGGGCCGCTTTTTGATTCTGTCACCGCGATCGTCTGAAAATTCGTCGTTTTCGCTCGGGGTTTACGCCGCCAGAAACGCTACACGTCCTTGCGGCCCACTCTAGCGATTCATTTCCACGCCGATGGAAATGCTGTGTGCAAACAGGTCTTCCGAGCGGTTGATAATTCCCAATGTTGGAATCTGATAGAGAACGGTATTGGCAGCTCTACCGATTCCGCCAGCGACCATCCCCGTCCAGCGTGTCTTGAGTTTCAGCTGCGAAGTAATTTGGTATCCAGCATCAAAGCTGAACTCACCAACAGGACTAAATCGTTCGGTCAACAGTCGATGCTGCAAATCGGCACCACCAAAAGTATTTGGAAATCCTGCGAGGGGAGTTCCAGCGATTCCACTGCCTGCCGAGAGATGGTCACCAATGACTCCGGTTTGACGAATCGAAGCGAAGTTTGCACCGGCCATAAATTTCGCCTGTACTGCCGTCGACCAGCGATTTGTCTTCTTCGAGATTCGAAATCCAAACTGTGGACCAATAATCCGGTTCAGGGCGTTGTTGTTGAGCACCATGTCGGACAGGACGCCGCCCAGACCGTTTAACTGAAAGCGATCATCCATCTCGAGAAATCGCATTCCAAGGTAAGCTTCGGCATTCGCTCCGCCTTGTAGCTGTTTCTTGCGCCGAATGGTCATCACCTCGACACTATTCTGGTCCATGCGGTTGTTGACCGACAGGCGGTCAAACACGACGCCGATTCTGAATTGATCTCCTCCAGGAAACGCACCTGCCGTAATTACTCCATCGCCGTTGAGATCATCCGGAAGAAGATCAGAGTTCGTATCAGTAAAACCAAGCAGCAGCCCCAGTGGATCAGCAAAGTTAACATGTACAGACGTCAGGCCCTGGATTGCGGGAATGGACTGAAAACCGGGCACCGGCGCAGTTGGAGCGACGGCAGCAACCAGCATGACTCCATTCTCGTCGATGACCGCCGGTGAACCTTCACTACCCGGAACACCCTGAATGGACGGCACCTGATCGATCCTTTTGTCGTCCACGCCATAGACGCGATCCTGCGTCATGTTTCCATTCTCGATCCCCACCATCCAGCCAACGCCTTCGTCAACCCAACCGAACTCGATTCGATTGCCGTTGCCGTCGGATGTCTGCGGTAGAGCGTCGTCAATACTGTTCAACTGGAATCCGAAACTGCCGCCGCCGACGATTGGGAGCAGGAACGAAGTGCTCGTAACCGGCACAACGGCTGGTGATCCGGGGTTCGGCACTACAAACAGATAGTCGATGTGACTCGGCAGGAATGCCGGAGTTGGTGCCGCTCCCGCAAGGTTACCAATGGAGGCTTGATTCGGACGCAGCAACCACATGTTCATGCGCTCGACGCTGCCAAAATAGCCTTCGCCCCGTGGAGACCTTTCAACATCGTGCTCTCCGACAGGCGCAAAAAGCTGCCAGTCAAAATAGTTCGGCGGTGGCGAGTAATCGTGCCACGCCTGACCGTTCGCATTCACGCAACTCAAAAGAATTACGCCAAGCGACAAGACATATTGAACAAACCGTGTTCTTTTTGAATTTGTATTCATAGCTCGATTTCGTCTACCAGCTCGATTTCGTCTACCAATTCTGCCTGAAGCGATGCTCGCTGTGGTTTCCCCCTACAGCGGAGACCTCTATCGTGCTCGTTTTATCGACCCTGCTTCCTGCGTAAGTTGAGTAAGAACGGGAGACATTGACGAAATTGATGATTCTGTCGGTCGGTAAGGCCTTTACACCGCTAGCGAAAGCCGTTGCAATGAAGTCGCCGAGAGCGGAATTTCCCGCTTGGCAAGCGATTCTGTAACATCCACGCACATCAAAATCTGGAGCCAACCGTGCGAACGAATAACCGACCGAAATTGCAATCGCATTCACAATGGCGACTGATCGTAGTGCTGTTGCTGCTAGCCTCGAATCACCTGATGAACGTGAGCGTTGCCCAGGAATCTGACGATCCTGCCAGGAAGAATGATTCGCAATACGTTCGGTTGTTGAAAGAGGGTGAAGAGCCTGTCGCCCTGCAAACTTCCATCACGACTTTTCAGTCATCGGATAGCAAAAAGCTGACTGTCGACTTGATCGGGGCGATCCACGTCGGAGAAGCATCCTATTACAAGCTGCTCAATGAGCGATTCAGGAACTACGACGTGGTACTGTACGAACTGGTGGCTCCCAAAGGCACCAGGATCCCGAAGGGTGGCACTGGCGAAGCCCCGTCGTCTCCCGTTTCATACATGCAGAACGGCATGACGGAAGCGCTCGGCCTTGAGTTTCAGCTGGACAGTATCGACTATACGGTGGCGAACTTCGTGCACGCCGATATGACACCTGAAGAGTTTGCTCAAAGCATGAAGAAGCGCGAAGAAAGCCTTGGAAAAATGCTCTTTCGTGCGATCGGACAATCGCTCGTCAAAAGCAGCTCCGGTGAATCGTCGACGGACCTCAAGCTGATGCAGGCTTTGCTCGCCAAAGAAACCGATGACCGGCAGTTCAAGCTGAAGCGGGCTTTTGCAGAGCAATTTGCCGATCTCGATGGCGCGATGCTCGTATTCGAAGGCCCGAATGGATCGACGCTCGTAACCGAACGCAACAAGAAAGCCCTGGAGGTCCTTTCAGAAGTAACCAAAGACGGCAAAACGTCGATTGGCATCTTTTACGGCGCCGGCCATATGAAAGACATGGCGAAGCGATTGACGGACGACTTTCAAATGACACTCAAAGGTACGTCCTGGGTAACCGCCTGGGATCTGGCGAGTGCCGGCAATCCGGAGCGCGAGTAATTTATTTCAAATTCGTCAAGTGGAATTATTGCACGGTCAATCAAGCCGTTATGGCGGCTGCAAGCGTGTACAACGATCTTTCTTTACACGAATTGCCGGATGCAACATACTGACTGCCTCACCGACCTGATGTGTCGTTTATATAGAGGCTACCAGCATGCTGCGACTCGCCGTCAACGAACTTACGACTTACCGTTGGACGCTCGAAGAGGATCTCGAAACCTACCGACGAGCAGGCATCACCGGAATTGGTGTATGGCGTCAAAAACTCACCGACTATGGCGAACACGAGGGCGTCGATCTCGTTTTTGACAGTGGACTCGAAGTCTCAAGCCTGCAATGGGCCGGCGGCTTTACTGGCAACGATGGATGCTCGCACCGCGACAGTATCCACGATGGCTTCGAAGCCGTCGAACTTGCGGCCGCCATTCAGGCTGGTTGTCTTGCGACATACACGGGAGGTCGGGGTGGTCACACGAAAAGCCACGCCAGACGCCTGGCCCTCTCCGCGATCCGGGAACTCGCCCAATACGCGGCGGAACTCGATGTCACTCTTGCCATCGAACCAATGCACAGCGGCTGCGGAAGAGACTGGACGTTCCTGCACGACCTGGACCGAACGATCGACTTCATCGACCAGGTCGACAGTGACAACGTCAAACTCCTGTTCGACACCTATCATTTCGGCGGCCAAGCCAACATCCTCAATCAGATTTCTTCACTGGCGGATCGCATTGGACTGGTACAGCTTGGCGACGCTTTGACTCAGCCATTTGGCGAGCAGGATCGGTGCCCTTTGGGACAAGGGATGCTGCCTCTCCAGGATATCGTTCAATGCCTTCAGGAGTCCGGCTATGCCGGATTTTATGAGATCGAACTCCTTGGGCAGGAAATTGAAGTGCTCGACTACCACGAGCTCCTGGATCAGTCATGCAATGCAATTTTCGACTTTGCTCGAGTCGCAAGCTAGATACAGTCCGGCCGGGCCAACGCTTCTTCTCGCAGAGAACGAGGTAGCATCCTGAAAACGGGAACCGGGGCCGAACCTGAGCCATCCGATTCTGTCATTCCAGCGAACAATGAATGAACTGGATTGAATCATGCTGACAGTGAACAGCAAAATCAAAATACCGCTGCGAGAATTTGAATTCTCCTTTTCACGCAGCAGCGGCCCCGGCGGGCAGAATGTCAACAAGCTCAATACGAAAGCGCTACTGCGCTGGCCTGTCAGGTCAACGCGGTCTCTCCCGCCCGGTGTACGCGAGAGATTTCTCGAAAAGTACAAACGCAGAATTACCGGCGACGGTGACATCCTTGTCACAAGCCAGAGATTCCGCGACCAGGGCAGAAACGTTGCCGACTGTCTTACGAAGCTTCGCGAGATGATTTTGACCGTAGAAGCTCCCCCCAAAACTCGCCGAGCCACCAAGCCCTCGCGAGGATCCAAAGTTCGTCGCCGCAAGGCGAAGGAAATCAACTCCAGGAAGAAGCAGATGCGTAGGCCACCGTCCAAAGACGATTGACCAGCATAGTTAGCTATGGCAGGGCAGCTATGGCACCGGCTCTGCGTCAAACCTCTGCGATCATGCCGCCCTGTACCATTACTCTATTGCCATTGAAAACGCTCGGCATAGGTCGTTCATCAAGCCGATGATATAATCGCGAACCGGTTGTCTGCGAAGGCCGTATGACCAATCGCATCAATATTCAACACTAATGCCGATGTGGTTCAGGAAACAACCTGCGGCAGTACACGGAAGCGACATGAGTGACCGCTCACACCTGGACAACATCTTTCAGGACTGGCCGTACGACCCAAAGTCTATCAGCGTGAGGCTGGTCAACGGTAACGACGAACGAGAAGTCATTCAAATGCGGATCGAGCTGGGCCTTCTCCAACTGGAAACCACCGGGCGGCCGGATGGCGAACGGCCGGAGGGCGAAGAATCATTCTACGGCCACCTCTTGCAACTCGAGATCGCCCAGTCCGGCGATTTTGAACTGACGGACGAACAGTGTTTCGAATGCGATCGCGAATTCGTCCAGTACTACCATCGTCGAATCTGCTGGCTGGCGATGCAAGAATACTCAAAGGCTGTCCTGGATGCCGATCACACGCTTGGATTGATGAATTTTTGCAGCCGGCACTCGAGCGACCAACAGTGGGTTCTTTCCCACGAGCAGTACCGCCCATTCGTCATGTATCACCGGATTCAGTCGTATGCGATGAGCCTGCTGCTGGACGATGTGCCGGAGGATGCGATCGAGGCGATTAATCGCGGCCTCAGTCAACTGAAAGGGCTTTATACCCAACAAGGTCTCGAAGACGATTTTGACGAGGACGACCTTGTTTCAAAATTGGTCGAACTCCGGGAGTCGCTAAGAGATCAGTTCGAGGTGGGGCGTACGCTTCGCGAGCAACTTTCCGATGCCATTGCCGCTGAGCAGTACGAACTTGCAGCAAGAATCCGTGACGAGATTCAGAAAAAGCGTCGCGGCCCACGGTAAGGCCACCAGGTCCGGCAACGACATCAAACATCAACAGGAAAGAGCCCCGCTGGAACACCAGCGGGGCTCTTGTCGATGAGTTCGAGTGCTGTCAGTTGAGACTTACCAGGCGAAGAAATCTCTTTCGTCCTGATCGTCCTCATCTTCGGACACATCGTCAAGAAATGCCAAATCGATCACAGCGGGTCGCAAGGCCCTTGCCGAACCACTGCGACGATCAAGATACTGATCGGCGGAACTGAAAGGGGTAACGACTGGCGTCAATTCGGATTCCTGGCCAACTTCCTTTTCGACCGGGAGTTCGACTTGCCCGGCTGCTGAATCTGTCAGGCCGCCGGCGGCATACGTCACCACGGGAGCAATGATTTCGTCACCGACAATCGCCGCCCCCTGAAACTTGTTTGAGTTCCAGACATTAAAGTCGGACGCGTCAACTGATCCATCGGCCGTAAAATCACCGGAACACCATGCTGCAGTCGCGGTAAACTTGTTCTGGTTCCACAAATTAAAATCAGACGCGTCTACGAACCCGTCCAGATCTGCGTCGCCCGGCAGGTACGCGTTTCCGGATGACAAATTGTTTGCGCCCGCTTCGGCCAGCCATTCACTGACGTCATTCGAGTCGAGGACACCGTTGGAATCGAGATCATAAGCGGCGTCGAAGGTTCCACCAGCAATGCGGCTGACGAGACCGTCGATATCGGCACAGTCCCAGTCACCATCGGAATCAAAGTCACCACTCATCGGCACGAGCGACGATTCGATCTCAAGCGAGTAAGGGCCTGTCCGGATGTCGTTGTAGCCTCGCACCGCCACGAAAAACGTTCCAGATGAAGGCGCCGTCCAGTCTATCCTTGAGGAAAACCCGGCCCCACCGTCATCGTCGAACGAAAGCTGCGAGGTACCATTCGTTCCAAACAGAGTCAACGTCGTATCGGTACCTGAACTGGACATGGTCTCAATTCGGACCTGCGCCGTTGCCGGCACTGTAAAGCTGAAGTAGTCAACGTCGCCGTTCTGGTCGAGCCGACCTGTTTGCGTCGTGTTCAGAGGAAATGGAGTCGCTGATGCAGCGGAATTGCCGTGGTCATCCACGATCTCCATGATCCCACGTGCTTCAAACGTGTCAGTAATGACCGCCTGGTTTGCTCCGCCATTCAGGTTCATATCCGCCTGAAGAATCGACTGAAATGCGGTGAACATGTTGGAACCGCCAGGCAACCCAAAGTGCGATTCGAGAACCAGCTGGTCCGTCGCCGCACCGCCAAGCTCTCCTCGAAGATCCCACAAAGCCGCCGACCAGATCTCGCCATCGGCGTGCACCTGTCCAGAGAGGTCATCGGGATACATTTTGTTCCCGTCAACACGGCGAAGATTTGGAGGAGAGTCGTTGCTGTAAGAGACGGCATCCCACTCGCCCACTGCTGCAGCGTGCTGATTCTGGAATGCCGTGTCACCTACGTCCGCATAAAAAGAAGCCGCGAGGTAGTCGCCAAACCCTTCTCCCATGGCTCCCATCTCGCCACCACCCCAGTTGGGATTCTGGTCATGCTGAACTGCATGACCGTACTCGTGGGCAATGATGTCAGCGTCTTCGCCATCATCAACTCCGCCGTCGCCAAAGTGAATTGCGTCGTTGCCGAGCGAATAGAACGACTGGTCATCGTTGAACCAGTGAGCATGCGCCATCGTTGGGAAGTCCCGAATTCCATTGGGCGTGCCGGCATCGTCATCAAAACCAAGCGAGTGAAAATACTCCTGAAGCTGGTCTACCGTGTAGTAAACGACAACTTGCTCAAACCTTGGATCGTCGCGATCGTATTCATAGACCCTGTCCGGTTCGTTGGCATCTGGCACGTTCAGCCCGCCCGGGAGAGTCAGGTCAACCCACTCGCCTTTCAAGAGCCCAGTACCTTCGTCCAGTCGCTCAAGCGTGACGCTAACCATCTGGGCTTCGAGTGCTGCACTCGTTGCATCATTATTGTCGACCATGTTCGCGCCGCTGCCCTGCGTTTGATAAGGATTGGGCTCGAACACATCACCCGTCCCTGTCGCGTGTGCCGACCTGTCTTCGTGAAAAACGACTTCTCCATCAACCGCGCTCACAACCATCAGGAGATCCTGCAGCCGGGGAGCCGATGCGTGAACCATCATTTCCCAGGCGGGCTCCAGCGAGCCGTCCTTGTTAACCGACCAGACCGCTTCCGCGCGTCCATCCATCCATGTTTCATCAACACCAGCGTGCCGTTCGGCCAGTTCAATCGACGCTTCAAGCCCGACCGTACGATGCTGACTTGAACCAGTATGTTCCGTGAAACTGGTATGTACGGTTTGAATCGATCCACTATCGTTCATCGAAACCGTAATCTGCGCTCCGGCAACAGGAAGCCCCTGGTAAGTCTGCTGGAGGTAGGCGTGACCGCTGGCGATCCCATATTTGGTATCGATCACTTCGAGCGATTCGACAACATCGGCAGGAAGTCCAAGCGACTGGCCGTGGTCGGAAAGGAAACTTAATGCCGCAACATCTGGAGCGCTGTCATACCCGGCAACATCCAGGCCGCGAAAAGTCGTACGGTCATCAACGACATCGATTTTCGCGTCCGAACCGAACAGCTCCGCAAAGTCCTCAGGAGCCTCGAACGTGACGGTATTCACCGAGAGCACTCTTCTCGCATCAAGCGGCTCGAAATGGAGCTTGCGTTTCTGGCTCTTCTTACTCTTGCGATTCATTTCAAACATGCCCATCCATCTGTCCCCAAAAGTTCTTGGATAAAAAACAAACTTTGCCTTTTTCGCACATTGGATGCTAATTCCTGTGCGAGATGACCTTCCATGTTAGCAGACGCTACGGAAGGTTCCATGTAATTGCGTCCACAGATGAAATCGGTATGTTATCCACCAGGCCGTCGGACTTTTCCGACAGAGTTCAGCCTCCAATGACACTTACTTTTGGACCGCGTGTTGGTCAGTCGAAAATTTTCGCTGTGACTGAACCAGATGGTCGTTTCGGCAGAATGCCCGGCGAAAGCCGCGATCTGTCCGAGTAGCTGGATTAAACACTCTATTTTGACGCAAACGAAATCCGATTTAGGTAGGACGATGAGATTTCAGACTGCTCTCGCCATGGTTCTGTTCACGAGTGCATGGTCATTCGCTGACGTCGCATCAGACATCACGACAATTCAGTCCGTTGGCGCAAAAGCCACCGGGCACGTTGCGGCGGTCGAGGCGGCTGCCAGACTCGCCACCGCTGATGCAGACTCAATAGTCCCCCTGCTGAATGGGATGAAACCTGAAAATCCGCTCGGAAACAACTGGTTGCGGGGAGCAATCGCTGCCGTTGTTGATCGGGCGCTTGCAAGCGGCAAAGAGATTCCTGCAGACACTCTCGTCGCGTACGTGAAGCAGACGGAAAACTCATCCGTCGCAAGGTTCGTCGCATTTCAGACGATCAAGTCGCTTGATGAAAAATCCGCAACCGCCCTGGTTCCGACGATGACGAATGATCCGTGTCTCGACCTTCGTCGAATGGCTGTCCAGGATTTGATCGAAAAAGCACCAGCCGCAGACAACGAGGCCGTCGCGTGGCAGTCAGCACTTGGATTTGCGAGAGATGTTGACCAAATCGAGACCATTGCGGAAAAGCTCCAGTCGCTTGAAGCGCCGGCAAATCTGGTCAAACATTTCGGTTTCCTGACGAAGTGGCATCTCGTTGGCCCATTCGATAACGTTGGGTCGAAGTCATTCGACGTCGCTTATCCGCCAGAAAAGAACGTGGATCTGTCGGCGACTTATGACGGTCAGGCCGACAAGGTCAAGTGGATCGAGCACACAACGGATGACAAATTTGGAACCGTCGATTTGAATGAAGCCCTCGACAAACACAAGGGAGCAATCGCCTACGCATTCACCGAGTTTGAACCCTCAAGCGACAAACCGCTCCCGGTTGAATTGCGAGTCGGCTGTATCAACGCGAACAAAGTCTGGCTGAACGGTGAATTGCTTTTCTCCAACGAGGTCTACCACTCAGGTACGGTCATTGATCAGTATGTCGGCAAGGGCATGCTCAAGCCGGGCAAGAACTCCATCCTTGTAAAAATCGCCCAAAACGAGCAAAGCGAATCGTGGGCGCAACGTTGGCAATTTCAACTGCGCGTGTGTGACTCACTCGGAACTGCGATTCAATAGTACATCGAGAATAGTACATCGAGGCAATATCATGTCGACCTGCCATTCAACGACTTACCAACCGTTGTCGTATCTCTTTGCGATCGTGCTATTGCTCGCTCTTGCATCGAGCGGCATGGCGGAGGAATCCACGTGGCCGCAATTCCGTGGCCACAGTCACAGAGACCAGCACCCCGACGAGAACGCGAAGATCCCTCTGGCATTCAGCGTCGACGAGGGACAGGAAAAGAATCTTTCCTGGCAAGCCGATTTGCCGGGGCGCGGCCCTTCCAGCCCGATTGTGGCGGGCGGCCGCGTGATCGTGACCGCAAGTGGTGGCCGGGAACAGTCAGAACTGCATACGATCGCATTCGACTCGGGAACCGGATCGAAGCTTTGGCAACGAACCCTCTACGCGACTGGACGAACGCTTACGCACGCCACCAGCGCCAACGCTGCACCGACTCCAGCGACGGACGGTGAATACATCATCGCTTTCTATTCGTCCAACGACGTCATTTGCTACGACATGGATGGTAACCTCAAGTGGTACCGCGGGCTCGGGCTCGACTACCCCAAGGTCGGCAACGACATTGGAATGGCGTCCTCACCGCTAATTGTCGATTCAGTCGTAGTCGTCCAGGCCGAAAGCCAGGGCGATTCGTTCGCCATCGGCCTCGACATCGAAACCGGCAAGAACATCTGGAAGATTGCACGTAAGCGAGAGGGCAGCTGGTCCTCACCTGCCATCTTTCATGATGCCGACGGCACCAAGCTTGTCCTCCTTCAGTCGGGCGATGTCGTTTCCGCGGTGGCCCCAGCCACGGGTGAAGAGAAGTGGCGGCTCGAGACCGAATGCAACCGAATACCTTCGCCGCTTGCGGTGGGCAATCGCGTCTTCGTTGCCTCGGAAGGGCTGTCGGCGTTCGAGGTTGAGGGTGACGAGCCAGACCTGCTTTGGCAGTCGGGGAAACTGGCTCCCGGCTCGCCCAGCCCCGTGTTTCATGATGGCAAAATCTACGTCGTCAAAAGAAATGGCATCCTGAATTGTGCGGATGCTAACGACGGCCAAATACTCTGGAAGTTGCGATTGGGGACGGACAGCCAATGGGCCACGCCAGTCATCGCAGGCAACCACATGGTTTGCGTTGGGACGAATGGCAAAGTCGCGATTGTGAACATCGTGACCGAGAAAGAAATCGCCAGCCCTGATCTTGGTCAGACAATCACGGCGTCTCCTGCCCTCGCAGACAACGCAATCTACATCCGGTCCGACGCACGCCTGTGGAAATTCGCGGCGGAAGGAAATTGACTATTCAGCCGCGGATCGAATGCAATAGATTCGCTTGTCGGTTCGTATCAACAGCCGATCACCGACGAGAGCTTGCGGAGCCGACTCGCGAGGCCAACTCACGAGGCCTATGGCTTGCCAGATTCGACTTCTTCGATCTCCCAATCGCCTTTTGTGGTCGACTTGGGATCGTTGACATCCGTCTGCTCTCCCGGCGTGCCTGAAGAATTGGACTCTACTTCTTCAATCGTCCAGTCGCCCTCGGTGGTCGAAGTTGCCCCGGATCGCCCGGAAGCCTGCGAGCGGTTCGAGTTCGTTGTTTCGACTTGTTCAATGGACCAGTCACCGGAATCAGCGCGCGGATTCGCCGGCTGACGGGGATTCACCGGATCGATCTGAAAATCGCTACCCTGCTGCACAGCACCTTGCGGCGTGCGCTGCGGTTGCGACCGGTCCTCTGGAGGAGCCATCCGTCGCATCAGCCACATCGCAACCATGGCGATGATGAGCATCGGCAGCAATTTTCCGATACAGCCGCCCTTCGGGCGACGAGCACCTCGGGCGTTCGGGTAGGTTTCAAAGTCTTCAAAGCTCACGGCGCAGTCCCTCTGGTGCGTTGGCAACGAACAGCATTTTGCTAGGCACGCTCAAGTTCAAGTTTGCCGATGTCTGCGGTTTCCGGCGCATCCGTGCCGACTCGCAAAGCGCCTTCGACAGCCACCGGTCGGTATCCGGGGGCCGCAGCGACAAGGCTGTACGCTTGCCCCTTCGGAAGTTGCTCCGGAAACTGAAAATCTCCGTCGCGCTTGGTACGCGTTGAAGAAAAGACCAGCGACTCGTCCTGAGTACGCATGAACGAACGCAGCGAAGCCCCAGGCTTGAGCACAATCACGACGCCGTCGTCGATGGCTCGTCCGGTACTGCCATCAACCAGCCGGCCACTGACAACGGAGTCCCTGTCATCGACTGGTGTTCCCACGATGACCTTTCCTTCGAGTGCAACAGAGCTGCCGATACCCAGCACCAGATGATACTCACCCGCCGGCAACCCCTTGCGATTGGAAATCTTCACGGCCTTCTGACCATCCGATTCATCATCCCACGAATCCTTCTGGTCAATCACGACATCGCCGTTACTCATCCAGACAACACTCCATGGCGTCCCGGTTGTGAGGTTATCGTGCTCAAAAGTCGCGTAAATCGTATCGACGCCCGCCGGGATTCTCGTCGTCGGATTCACCGGACGGCCGTCCTCCGTGATTCGAGTGCTAAAAAACAGATTGGAGAATTCCGGTTTCTCACGGCGACCGAACGGGCTATCCGGGAACGCAACCGACCGGCGGGACGATTGACGAGTCGTCGGTTCAATCTCGACTCCAGCTTCCTTGAGCAGCGGCAAGGCAAGGTTGACTGGTCGAAGCCCGTTAATAAAACCACCGACAGCCATCGGCGTATCGCGACGGTCGACTCGACCATCCCGGTTGGTATCAAGAACCGGCCTCGCATCGACGGGCGTGATGCCCGAACCCGCGGCTGCCTGAGTCGGCACACCAACAAGTTGACCGGCTTCGTTCACTGCCGCGCCACCGCTGTTCCCGCCCGCAATAGTGGCGTCGGTCTTGATCCAGGCCCGTGGCGATCGCACTCGCTGCTCACCCGAAAATCCGGACACGTTCCCCGAAGTAAACGTTACCGTTTCGCCACCGATCCCCGGGTAACCGAAAATCGAAAGACGTTCACCAAGTTCCAGCTGATCAGAATCACCAACCGGCACATAGGGCAGGTTTAGCTCGCGCAACCGCCGACCCTTACTGTCCGCGACAATCTGCAACACGGCGAGATCGAGTTCTGGCAATTGACCAATCAGTTGCGCGTAGTATGTGATCGCTGGCGGCTGGTCCGAACGTTCCGTGATTGCGATCCCAAGCCGGTCGGCCGGCGGCGACGACATCCCCATCGCTCTTGGATTCGCGACGTGGCAATTCGTCAGGATGATCCCTGACGAATCAACAATGGTGCCCGAACCTGTCCAGGCGGATGACATGCCGCCAAGAAAGCCCTTCTTCAGCGCGACGACCTGAACAACGGAGCGCATGACACGGGCGACGCCGCTCAGTTCTTCCGGTGCGGCGGACTGCCCACCCAGATCAGGCAAGCGAGGCATTTCAGGTGGTTGATGTTTCTCAAATGCTTCGCGGAGAACTCCGTCTAGCAGATCTTCCAAACCCATGATGAGGGCTCCTCTTCGATGTTGAATACCGACTTTGTTGTCACGAATTCATCGCTCATCGTCAATCACGCAAATTGGCTCCGCAGCAACTTTCACTACTTAAATTGGCCGCGAAAGCGTGTTGCTGAGAGCGGATCGCACACCAAAATGCGACTTCGCTGCTGGATACACATTTGGTGACCAGACACAAAAAAAGCCACCTGGGCGCGAGCCAAGGTGGCGAATTTATGACCTTGAAGACGCTACGCTTCCGGCGCCTTTTCTTCGGCAGCAGGCTCAGCTGCTGCTGGCGTTTCTTCAGCCGGCTTTGCTTCCGCTGCCGCTGGTGTTTCTTCTGCTGCCTTGGTTTCGGCAGGAGCGGAACCTGTCGCTTCAGCCGATGCCGCAGGAGTCGCCGTTGCTTCTACCGTTTCGACGACTTCGACTGGAAGAGCAATCACTTCTGCTTCGTGTTGCTTTGCCGCACAAGTCGGACAAGCCGATACTTCCTGCGCGATCTCGATTCCCTTCCCGCCATGATCCTGCACAGCACCTTCGCGAGAGCGGAATCGACCGCCGCCACGACCACCTTTGGCTTCACGCCGTCGGGTTGGATAGTGCTTTTCGCGCTTGGAAATAGTTACGCTGTGCCGGGGCGTTTTCGCCGGGGTGATCTGGTTACAGAAATAACATCGAAACATGAACTTCGGTTCTCCAATCCTGTTCTGGCGCTGCCGCGTTCCCTGGCAGTCCGACCTCTTCCTGGAGCGACTGGACCCTGACGGAACCAACCGCAATAAACTGGCAGGCGAACGTCGGTTCGCCTGCAATAAATTATCTCGTCCGAGACCTAGTCAAGCACACGAACATTGTCGGCGCGTGGGCCCTTTGGTCCGGTGCCTTCGGAAAATTCGACTTTTTGTCCTTCGCGAAGCGACTCAAATGCTCCGCCCTCAACCGCCGAGTGATGGAAGAACAACTCGCCGTTATCACCGGCGATAAATCCGAAACCTTTATCGGATACCAACTTTTTGATTGTGCCTTCTGGCATAACAAACTCCTCGAAAAACTGACTGCAGCCAGGTCGCAACCTCGAACCGCGGCTGATCGCACTTGCGAAGAGTGGCGTCTCAAAAGTCAAAATGGCCGGGTTCAAACTCCCAAAACCGGGGCTTGTAGCTTATCCGACGTGTCGCCGGCAATCCAGCCCTGCCAGCCAGCAATGCCCCGAGGAGCGATTGACTCCCGGTTCGCCCACGCGGGCATTCCCCCTCAGCTTTAGCTGACCGTTACAACTGGATTTCAAACGGTTTTGTAGATTTTGGGTAACCAATTGTCCCAGCGAATTGCTAGCGACCAAAAGGATGCGAAAACAGGGCGGATGCAGCCTCCTGGACGCAATTACTGGCCAATTGGCACGCCCACTGCATATGGTTCCTTGCAGCTTGAAGGCTGCGAACGGGATTAACAGTTCGATGGTCGAAGCTGGTCTCATCTGAACAAAGGAGTGTGCAAAATGTTGGTACTTACGCGAAAGCCTCGAGAAGAAATCCGAATCGGCAACGGAATCACAATTACGATCCTTCGAGTCAAAGGACAGCAAGTCCGAGTCGGCATCGAAGCACCGAACGACGTTCGCATCGTTCGCGGCGAACTCGACTCGAACATTGACGAAGAAGATCCTGAAAAAGAAGAAGTGTCTGCGCCCAACACGAAAGTCGCCGGATCACTGCCCTGCACTGCGACCGAATCGCGTATCAAATCCGATGCGAAACCTGCTCCTTCGAATAATCCGCAATGCCAATCGTCGATCACGACTGACGCCAGCGGCTCGAAGGCAACGGTTTTGCACTGCAGAATTGAGCGTCCTGCCGGAAGTGGCAATTCGATGTTGCAAATCCTGGCGGAACGCCACAAGGCCCGGGCGCAAATCAATCGGCAATCGCTCAACAATGCCGATATGAATTCGCAGTTGCCGCCACGTTAAAGTCGGCTGTTCACGCGACAATCTGGCAAAATTGTTCAGCAGGTTTGAATGGAGTCGAACATGGAGCAATCATCCAACGCAACACCCGGCGATGGCCAATGGCTGTCGCCTTTTTTATTGGACACCCGCATGCGCGGGGAGGACGCCTGGAAGCTATTTTCAAAACCTGAAGCTGAAAGTTTGTAGTACCACCTTTAGGCCAACACTGATCAATTGCGACCAACGCGCCTGCCTGCCCTGAAAGGGCCCCGACAAGTCAGCCTGGGGCAAACGCCACGAGCCTCGGCGAGTCGCGAGTCGCCTCAGGTTCCTGAATCCCGAAGGTTGGGCGATCGAGCATTGTGCTTGAAACTTTTGGGATGATCCGAGATCGCAAGAAGAAAGGTTGGCCACTTCAATTTCGGTCTCGGTACGATGAAGACGTATTGCGCATTTTGGCTCGACCAATACTCATCTTGGCATCCGGATTCCTGGGGCGTCGCTCAAACTCGCAAGCTCGTTTTTGCTGTGCCCCAGGCTGACTTGTTTTGCCACTTCGTGGCGAAGACACAACCGTCAAATGTGATCTTTGTCTCGTCTGCTGATAGCCACGCCGGACTGATTAGAAGCCATGCTGGCCACTCAATTGAGCAATATTGGCCATTAGGCGGAAAGTTCGTACTCAATTCGGGTTAAAGCCGGAACTACGAGCAGCTTTGAAATAACATCTAAAGTCCCTCTAACGATCCGAGATGCTCAAGCAGGATTCGCTTCACTTCAAGGATTGCCCTTGGATGCCGGTGTACATTCACGTGATCGGACGGCACCACAATCTCAGATTCCGCATCAGGATTATGCGCACTTTGCGTTTTCACAATGCCATCAGAATCCTGAGCAAACGCTTTCACGACGCGGCTGTCACTTTCAACGCGCCCAATGATATTGTGAAACGGAATCCACTCCGGCTGAGGCATTTCATCCAGCCGACGTAACATCCTCGACTGGGGAGCCAGCGAATCAACGCTTGTCGTAATGTGCATCACGCTGTCTTCCGGAAAGAATCCGGGATTTCTCTCCAGCAACTGCTTGCGAGCCTGCGTGATCATATCCGGCTCACTGATCAGACGACGACCCAACCACTGCGTTGCGACGTTGGAAAAGTTGCTGCCACGAAATGGCGACGCGATCGTAATCACACGCCGCACCGACGGGTTCGGTTCAAAATAGAACGCACGACGGATCTGTGATTTCAGGTTCGGATCGGCTTGCAACCCTTCCAGAGAATTGGAGCTCATCATGTTCCAGAAATGATCACCGCCACGAATCGTCTGCATCTTGGACAACAAGCCGCCCATACTGTGACCAACCAAAACCATCTCGTCGAGCGCAACTGCTTGCCTTTGAGGATCGAGCACGCGGCGAGCATCCACCAGTTGATCACGAAAGTGCGACGCGCTGTACCAGAACGGGCCGCCAGTCGGATAAAGATAAAACCAGAACTGGTAGTTATCACGAATCTCCGAGGAACTCCGGAGGTCGTTGAACATTTCCATCCAGGTCACCAGGCTCGACCAGAACCCATGCACCATCACCACGGGAATCTTTTCCGGATCGTACGGTTCGAGCATGTACAACCCGCTAACCGCGAGCGACTTTTCCGGATGTGTCAGACCGCGGCTGGGCACGTTGGCTCGTTTGAAGGCCGGGTTGTCCAGCGAGTACGCAAGAGGAGTCGTCAAATCGGTTTCCAGCGGAACGTTCTGGCCTTCGACAACCACGTTCTGTTTTTTTAGCGGATCATGCAATTCGATCACACAACGGTGACGGACGTTTCCATCGTCCGCCGCTCCGGAAGCTACTATTCGCATGAACGCAGTCACCGGGAAGCTCATACCGATCGGATAAAAACGATCCACCGCCGATTTGGTTTGCGGTTCGTATACGGCGACCAGCGGAACACCCAGACCGAATCGCTGATTCAGATTTTTGAGTTCTTCGACTTTAAAATCGGAAACGAATTTTAGCTCGGAGAAGTTCTGCTCGTGCCACGTACCTCTTGCCGCGATTTCAAAATCAAACGACTGTTCCTCCAGATCGACGGAGTGCACAGTCCCCGGTTTGAGTTTGCCTTCCTTCTGAAGAAACCGCAAAGCCGACTCGAGCGATTCGTTATACAAATCGCAGGCACGTCGAAAGCGTGGATCGTACGGGTTACGTCCGTAGTCAAACGACTTGTCAAACAAGTAGAAGTACGCATTCGCCGCCGCAGTCGCATACATATCGAGGGCGCGAGCCGGGCTCTCTTCTTCGACTCGCTTCGCCGCGATGTACGCGACTTCGGCAATCGAATAAACGTTGTCTGCCGACGGTTCGCTATACGCGACTTCCTGAACGTGCGACACAAGCCGCGCGGGAGCGACGTCCAGGTGCTGCTCGAGATCGTTGCGACGAAGCATCTGCAGGGTACGGTCAGTCGGTTGCGGTCCTTGCTTCGAGTCAAGTTCCAGCTGCATTGCCAACGGGTTCGCCGGCACGGTTCGCATGCGTGCCCAACGGCTGTTGGCACATCCAAAGTTCGAACACACAGTCGCCAGGCCCAGCACGCAAGTTGCGAGCAGGCGCAGCCGGCTTTGGCATTCGTTCCTGGATGGTTGCATTCGCATACGCTACGACGATCCGTGTCAGTAGACCCGCAATGATTCAAACCGGGAACATTAGGAAGGCAGGACAAGAGCGTCAATTGAGAATTCGGCGACGCCTACGGTTGCGGTGCGCGCAGCGGTGCACCGTGGCAACGATCTTTGGGCTTATGGCGATAACCACCGGTTTCCTGCCAGATTCGCCGCCGGTTGTTGGTGAGAGTGCGGCGCGGCAACGGCAGGTTATCCCTTCCGTCCGCTCCGTAATCGCGGGCTGATCCAACCACAATGGGCGATGCCAATTGGCATTACTCGCTAGCACCCATTCGATGCGTCGGCGTCGGACGGCCGGGGCGAAAGCTCTGTTTGCTGACCTCCACCGAGGTACACGCGAGTTCTTGTGAGAGTTTTCCCACGGCCTGATCAACGATCGTCGACAAATTCCCGGGCCCTGTGGCGACTCGCGCATTCACGGTCAACTCGACCTCGTTGGCTTGCGATTCATTGGAAACCGATAGCTCGACATCGACGTCGGAACCAACAAGATTCGCCAGCGCCGCCGTCCCGTCGGCTGCTTCCGCCAACGTCTTTAAATGAGCCGGCTCAACGTCCGCCTGCTTCATCAAGTCGCGACAGATGGCAACAAACTGCTTCGCGACGGCATTGATAGCCAACATCCCGTCGCCATTCGCGGTCAGCTTGTAGCTCGCGTTTAGCCAACCAAGTTCCGCCTCGCCTTCCGCGTAAATGTCATAGTCAACATCCATGTACTCGACGGTTGGACGGCGCTCGCCTGCCAATGCTTCCACCAGCGAATCGAATCCTTCGCCATTCTGCGAACTGTGTTCAATGACGGTGCGGCCGGGAAAACGCGATTTGATAAGCGAGCCGAGCTCTTCGCGCCGTTCTGCGTCGAGCTTGTCGACTTTGTTGATAACAATGACGTCGGCTTCTTCGAGTTGTTTGAGAAAAATGTACGCGGCCTTGGGTGAAAAGCCCTGCCCCGATTCGTCCCGAAGAATTTTTAAGCCGTGCCCAGGTTTGAGCAACACAGCCAACGGTGCAATCTCATACTCGTCACCGTGCAAATGTCGAAGCGGTTCGATCACCGTCGCGACAAGATCCGTGCAGCTACCGACCGGCTCGGTAATAATGACGTCCGGAATCTGATCTTCGCGGAGAGATGCCGACACGGAAATGAGATCATCGAATTTGCAGCAAAAGCAGGCCCCGGGGACTTCGCCAACCGCGAACCCTTGCGCCTTGAGCGACATCGTATCCACCAACCCGAAAGCCTGATCGTTGGTAACCACGGCAACCTTCAGCCCGGAATCGGTATAATGGCGGGCCAGCCGACCAATGGCCGTTGTCTTGCCGGCACCGAGAAATCCTCCGACCATGATGAAACGAATTGGTTGCATGCTCTTCCTGCTCGTGTGACGATATTTAATCTGACGCAACTCGCCCAACATTGTACGAAAAACAATGCCCTTCCGCTGAAGAGTTTTAACGGAACAGAATTTGAACAAGCCAACTGTCAATTCCGAACACAATTTTGAGCGCCATTCTGAGCGTCATTCTGAGCAAGACGCAGAACTCGCGATGAATGATGGACCGGCGGCATTTCCCGACGGCCCACCTGGCTGGCCGCTGCCCAATGAGGAAATCCTCGCCAGCCTGAATGCGGCTTACGCATCAGGAGACTGGGGCAAGTATCACGGCGAGGGCATCGCCAAAGTCGAGCGTTGCGTGCAAAAGCTGACGCAGCAGGAACACGCGCGGCTTTGCAGTTCCGGGACGATTGCGGTTGAACTCGCGTTACGTGCGGCTCAAGTCGAACCCGGTGACGAAGTCATTCTTGCTGGCTACGATTTCCCCGGAAACTTTCGCTCGATCGAAGCCTGCAAGGCGTTGCCGGTGCTTGTTGATGTCGAGCTGGACACGCTGGCTCCTTCGGCGGCCATGATTCAGTCGGCGATCACGCCACAAACGAAGGCAATTCTTGTTTCGCATCTGCATGGCGGGCTGGCGGCCATGGAACAAGTCGCCGGGCTGGCGAAAGAAAACAGGATCATGCTGATCGAAGACGCATGTCAGGCTCCCGGCGCTATCGTGGACGGCCAGCCAGCCGGAAGTTGGGGTGACATTTGTGTCTTGAGCTTTGGCGGAAGCAAGTTGTTGACGGCTGGGCGCGGTGGTGCGATCGCAACGAACCATGCGGGCTGTATTCAGCGCGCGAAAATTTTTGCCGATCGTGGCAATGACGCGTTCCCAATGAGCGAGTTGCAGGCTGCCGTGTTACCTTGCCAGTTCGAGTCACTGGCGAAACAGAATGCCCAGCGGCAGAAAAACGCGGCTCTGTTGACCGCGGCGCTTTCGACAGCGTTTTCCAACGAACAGAATAGCTGGGCGATTCGACCGCTTGACCGCGCCGACTCCAGCAGCAACCTGCCAGGTTACTACAAGTATTCGATGCTGCTTCACCCCGAACGCTTCGATGCCGGCGCAAGAGCCGAATGTGTCAACGCAATTCGTGCGGAAGGAATCGCATTTGACGCTGGATTCCGGGGGTTCGTCCGACGAGGCAGCAGGCGTTGCCGCAAGATTGGCGACTTGGCAAACGCCCAGTTGTTAAGCGAGTTCGGCGTCATCCTGCATCACCCGATACTGCTGACTGAAAACGAATCATCCATCGCGATCATCGCCGACCGAATCTTGCGAGTCACTAACGCAATCGCTCGTCAGGCGTCGTGAACAGGAACAATCATACTTCGCGGATCTTGCCGTCGAGATCGGCCTGAATGACTGTCTGCGTGCCAGTATTCAGCGCCGTCAGCCAGCCGCCGCCGTAGCAATACGTATCAATACAGATGAGATGATCTTTCACGAGAAGAACCTCACCATCCTTTTGCGGCGTATGACCAACGACTGCTTTTTTGCCGGACACGTGCTTCTTCGGCAGATGGCTTGTCAGATGTTCCCAGAGAAGAACATAGTCCTGCTGCTTCTCGAGCGGCTTGTCAGCAGAATAGTTCGCGTGGACAAAAAAATAGTCGTCGGTTTCGAAATGCAATTCACAAGCATCAAGAAACTCAAGATGAGTCGGCGGGATCTTTTCGACTTCACCACCATACGACTTGAGAGTTTCGCGGCCGCCGCATGACAACCAGAAATCGAGCTCCGACGGTTCTCGCAACGCCATAATCATCATGGCTTCGTGATTTCCGAGCAGCGGTTTAACCGTGCACTTATTCTGCAGCTCGATCAGCTGCTCGATGACATCCGCAGAATCGGGGCCGCGATCCACGTAATCACCAAGCGCAACAATCGTGTCCTCTTTTTGCGGATCAATTTCCTTGAGCACCGCGCGGAGCGCTTCATTGCACCCATGAATATCGCCAATTGCAAACGTTCGAGCCATGTCCGCCTATCGCACTTTCTTTCAGCTAGTTCAGCTGAGGATCTTCGGGAAAGTGCGAAATCTTCAGCGCTTCGCGCAGAATCTCGCGACCATTCCGGGATACCACCCGATTCCAGAGCGTACCGACATCGTCATCAAAAATGAGTGACAACGAAGCTTCGCCGGTTAGCCAGCCGCCGACTTTCAGTTCGCGTTCCAGTTGACCGGCTCCCCAACCTGCATACCCCCAAAAGACGCGCGACGACACATCATCGAGAGAGATGATCTCCCGGATTTGATCTGGTTCGGTTGCGAGGAACACACCGTCAATCACCTCCGGCTCACCAAAACCACCATTGGTATACAGACACATGATGTGCCCTTCGACGGGCCCACCCAGCCGCAGGAACTTCGACATTTCGGCTTCGGTATCCTGCAGTGGCATGTCATCCACGAACTTCCAGATATCTTTCAACCTCGCATTCGTCGGCTTGTTGAGTATCAGGCCCAGCGCACCATCCTCGTGATGCTCCACCATGAAGACGACAGCGCGGGAGAAGTTGCTGTCCGGCAGATGAGGCGACGCGATAAGAAAACGGCCTGTCAAATAGTCAGTCATGATTGGTCATTACTCACCAGCATCGCGGAATCACCAGGAAGCTCCCAGCCACTCAATCTTGATTATCCCGACTTCCACGTTTCCTGCCAAACGCAGCCAGCCCACGACCAGCCAACTCCAAAGCCGATCAACATCGACCGCGTATCGGTCGTCACCGTCCCTTTGGATCGCATCTCGTCGATCAAAATCGGAATCGTCGAAGATACCGTGTTTCCAAAACGCTCCAGAGATATTGGCATCCGCGTATCGTCCAATTCTAGACGTTCTTGCAGTTGCTGTAACATCTTTTTTGTCGCCTGATGCAACAGAAACAGATCAATATCTTCGTTTCGCAGTTGCGAAGATGTCAAAACCTGGTCAATCAATTCTGGAACCGCCGCCACGGTAAAGTTGATTAACGCCGGGCCGTCCATGTAGAGCGAGCTTTTCCACCGCTGTCGATGGCGAGGCGAATGCGCGTCTTCGGCTGGCCGAGCCCCACCTTCGGTGACCAACAATGTGTCCGCACCGCTTCCGTCGGTTCCAAAACGGAATCCGGAAAGCGACTGGGTTTCCGCTGCGTCAATCAGTGTCGCAGCGGCTCCATCGCCAAATATCGTTCGCAAGCTGCGATCGTCCTTGTCGATGTACTTCGAATAAGTTTCCGCAGTGACAAGCAAAACCCGGTTCACGGCGCCGGTTCGAATCAGACCATCGGCAATCGCCAGTCCATAAACGAATCCGGAACAACCGAGGTTAAAGTCCATCGCGCCGCACGACGTCTTTAGCCCAAGACGCTCCTGCATCAGGCAAGCCGTCGTGGGAAGTGGATAATCAGGCGTCTGTGTGCACAGAAGAATAAAGTCGATGGATTGCGGATCGATGTCGAAATCGTGAAACAGCTTTTTGCATGCCGCTACGCCGAGATCCGATGCGCACTCTTCCGGTTTGGCGATATGGCGACTGGCGATACCCGTCTTTGAAAAAATCAGGTCCAGATCCCAACGCTTGTGCTCTTTCGCCAAGTCATCATTGGTTTCCACTCGTTCAGGGAGATGGATGGCGATAGGGCCAATCGATGCGTATTTCACGTTTGTTCCGTGTCCGTTCGTTCGAACCGTCAAAAATACCTAACAGCCGTCGATGCTTGATGATTGGCTGCAAATCAGGATTTCGTCACCACCAGACTGAGTGACGCAAGACGACGTACCTTGGGTCAAAATAGCTGGATGGGGGCAAATGGTCAATTGCACGTTAGCTTCGTCAACGCGGTTTGAATGCCTTAAGCCCCTACAACCAGAACGTACATCCAATGGGGAGTCTCTCCGAAATGTATTGACCTCTGTTACAGCGCATGGATACCCTTCTCGCCACGATGTATCCCATGGCGATTGCCCGATGATCGCAATACAAAATCTCTCAGACCCAACTTGGTGACGACGATGCCATCAGAACCAACGACTTATCCGGATCGCCCGTTTGTGGACATCCACTGCCACCTGATGCCGGGCATCGACGACGGGTCCAAGTCGTGGGAACAAACTGCCCTCATGGCGGAGCTTGCCTGCGAAGACGGCACGGGCACGATCGTCATGACGCCTCACCAGCTGGGCAATTTCGGTCACAATCTCGGCGACGACATTCGCTACTACACTGGCGAAGTCCAGGAGTTCCTCAACGAACAACAGATTCCATTGAAGGTTTTGCCCGGCGGCGACGTTCGCATCGAAGACGGCATGGTGCGCAAGATCCTTGCTGGCGAAGTCATGACGCTCGCGGATCAGGGCAAGCATGTCCTGCTGGAACTGCCGCACGAATTGTATTTTCCACTCGAGCCAATCCTGGACGAGCTTCAGCGAAACGGGATGCAGGGCATTCTGTCTCACCCGGAACGAAATCACGGGCTGCTTCAGCAACCTCAGTTGCTACCAATGCTAGTAGACTACGGCTGCCTGATGCAGGTAACTTCGGGGAGTCTTGTCGGTGGCTTTGGTCCGGCCAGCCAACAACTTGCTGAGTCGATGATGATGGATGGCCTTGTGCATTTTCTCGCGAGCGACGGGCACAGTCACAAATCACGCCGCCCTCGCATGGGACGCTCCTTCCAAAAAGCCGCCGAGATGGTGGGAGTCGAACTTGCGACGGAGCTTTGCTGCGACAATCCACTATCTGTTGTCCAAGGTGCTTTCGTCGAACCTGGCAGGCGCTCGTTCGCCAGCACGACGACGTCATCCGGACGCGGTTTTGGCGGATGGTTTTCGCGACGCGCAGCTTGACAATAGCGGCGTGCTGCCAGCGTAGTACTTGTCGAAAAGACAAAAAGTTGCATCACAAGGACGCAGCGAATTGAACAAGCAAGGGACAATCCGACATCGGCGGTTAGAGACGAATGCACTGCGCCGGCCGAGAATCGAGGTTGTACCCAGCGGACAAGACCATCGTTTTTGCGACATCATAACCCGACGCGTAAGTTTTGAAGTTGCACACTTTTCGTTTGCGAGCGGAAAATGGGACTGGCTCCGACCCGAAAACGCTTCAAATTGCCAGTTCGATTCCGTCGTCGGTGCCTGTCCCATTTCTCCGCGGATTGGGCTCTTTCGAGTGGTCCGTCGAAAAATGGTACAGGCACCGATGCGGCGAATTCGCTTGATTCAAAGGCAACGCACTTCTCGCCGAACACCGGAGCCAGTCCCTTTTTTACGACTTGTTGAAAACACTGCAACTTCAAAACGCGTAAGCGAGGAAGCCTATAGGGGATGAACTTCTTCCAACACATTCCTCACTTCTGGCAACGTCGAGAAACGCTTTCCAGTCGACTGGTGCGATGGAATGGCCGCCTTTGCAAATGTGGCAACCCAAGTGGCCATCGAAATGCCCACGGTTGGCAATGCTCCTGATTCCTGTCCTTTCTTTCCTGTCAATCGATAGAGCGCATTCAACTTTTGTGTAGCGTCATTTCGTCTCTCTCGGTCGGGATTCACGCCGCCCGGGACGCTACACGTCCGTCGGACACCGACGAGTGAATTGTGGCATCTTAATTTCAGGGTAGTGGACGAGGCAACGAGTCCGTTTTCTGCGTATATCCCACGGGACTCGTGCCCTCGCCCACTACATCTCGCCTTGACTCTGAGTTGTCACGCAGCACTAGACTTCGCTCGCGTGATTGGCAGACAGATGTTCGTTTCGCGGATTTGTATTCGCGTACTCGTCACGATGAAGCGTGCGAGATGGTCGACGACTGCTCTCCCGGCCATTGGTTCGAAACAATCAATGTGAATTTCCTGTTAGGGATTTGGTTAAGTCGTTTTGTTGATGGGCAAATGTGAAGAACCGTTTGTCGAAATATGAAGGTATGTCGAAATGAGTTTCGAATCCGTTGCTGAGGATTGTGTCGAACGATGAATTCCTGAGACTGTGGCTTCTTCGTTTTACTGAAGGCGATTGAAAGCTGTAGTTGACATTTTTTTGCCTCGCACGGTTTGCAAACAGGGGATATCTATGACAAAAAAGGCGGATTCACTCTCGTAGAATTGTTGGTCGTGATCGCGATCATCGGAATTCTGGTGGCACTGTTGCTGCCCGCGGTACAAACGGCTCGTGAAGCCGCGCGGCGAACGCAGTGTACGAACAACTTACGGCAGATTGGCCTCGCGATGCTCAACTATGAGAGTTCGCTGGGGCGATTGCCCCGATCTGGCGAGCATCTCGTCGAAGAAAATGGTACTACCCGGAAAACGCAGTGTTTTCACAGCCCTCTGACGCTGATTCTTCCCTACATGGAAGAAGCTGCGGCCAGCGACAGCATGGACATGAAGCTGCGTCACAACGAAGGCTCCAATGTGGCGGCCGCCGCCAACGGCGTCGGGCCGGGTGCCGTCGTTAGCGGATATATCTGTCCTTCCAACTCACTTCGTGATGAAGACCGCGACAGTGAAGGCTACGCCTGTTCGGATTACGCGGCGATACCTTACGTGCAAGTCAAGTCATCCACGACTGAAGAAGCCGGCATGCCGATCGGGTTTTACAAGACGGCACTGACTGCGAGAGCCTATCTTGCCAACTTTTATCAGCGATACTCCGCCTCTGACGGAGCCGTCAGTTCATCGAAGTCCTACCAGCTAAAGCCCAGCGAAGAGCTGAACCGGATGGGCTTCAGCTTCTCGAAAGGCGGCAGCAAGATCGGTCAGATCAAGGATGGAACAAGTAAGTCGATTCTTGTCTACGAAGACGTTGGCAGGAATGAGAATATGGACGGATCGGGCGGCCCGCCCAACAGTTATCTGGACCCGATCGACGGTCAGGGCCGTCGCCACTGGCGATGGGCCGAGCCGGACAATACGTCGGGTGCTTCCCGCCCGATCAACAACAACGCGACTCCATTTGGTGGTCCGCCATCGTGCCCATGGACGGCTCATGACTGCGGCCCCAACAACGAGATGTTCAGTTTCCATCCACGCGGCCATGGCTGACAACAGCGTTCGTCTGCTTGGAGAGGGAATGTCACTGCGAGTCTTCTACGCACTGGGGACTCGTGACAACGGTGAAATTGTCAGCGTGGACCAGAACTAGAGCTTGGACCAGAACTAGAGCGTGTTACTTGTTGGTAAGTCGCGTCCTGAATTCCAACCCGCTGCGTGAGCGAGGGAAAAACTGGTCGTTCGACGCCTTATCAAACAGAACAACGCTCAAAGAAGGAGTTTCGAATAGATGAATGCAAAATTACGACTGATCGTTGGCGCATTGGCGCTCGCTGGTGTGGCGAGTCTTGTTGGGTGTGGTACCGAAGCCGGGGTTGCGCAGGTAAAAGGAAAAGTCGCTTTTGAAGATGGCTCGCCGCTGCCTGAGCGAACCATGCTTGTGCTGAGTTCAACCACAGGTGGTGTGGACGACGCATATGGCGTGGTCGATTCGAATGGTGAGTTCGAACTGCAGAGAGCCGCTGGTGGTAGCGGCGCGCACTTCGGCAGGTATGCGGTTTCCGTTCGCGCACCGGAAGGAAGCGGACACGAATTTTACGAGAAGTTTGAAAAAGCCTACATCGACGGCAGTCTGTTGTCGGTTGAAGTCAACGAAGGGACGGAGAGTCTGGACCTTGTGTTGAAGAGCAGGGCGAAGGGCAAGAAGTCCCGTAGAAGCTGAACTGAAGTTAAACATCAATCTTCACGTCTCCCCATGCGTGAGCGCACGCCGCCGACGAATGTCGCCGGCGTGCTTCTTTTGTAGATCAGGTTCTTGTAGATCAGTTGTCCCAACTGATTACGCGTACGCTGACGGCGTACATGAGCAAACATTTGAGGCAAATGTTCTACAAAGTCCACGCAACGATTGCTTCATGTGTCTGTTCCTGGGCAATGCGATTATGCTATCGTCCGCCTTTTACGCCCGTTAAGTCGGCAGGGCGATAATCCATGCAGAAATTGAATGGTGGAACAATAAATGTCCTCTCTCAAGTTCGACGGTTTGCACGTAGATGTGCCTGGTTTCGCATTTCCCTTCCTTTTCTTTCTTTTCGCATTGCCTTTGTTCGGAGCTGAACCGAATAGTGGCGGTTTGCCGCAGGGACGGTTGCTGCACTCCCATGCGCGGCCGGATCAAGCCGTAGTGAAACATCTCTCACTTGATCTGGTTGTGGATTTCGAATCGAAGAAACTGACCGGTTCGGCGACGTTAAAATTCGAGCGAAAGGATGACGCGAAGGAACTGCGACTGGATTCACATGGCCTCGAAATTCGCAAGGTCTCCGATCAATCGGGCGCGGAGCTCGCATTCAAGGTCGGTGAAAAGAACCAGTTGTTGGGTGAAGGATTGACGGTGACGCTGGGAGAGGCAACGACGGCGGTGCGAGTCGAATACGCGACAACGGATGCGGCGGAAGCCGTGCAATGGTTGACTCCGAAGCAAACGAGTGGCGGCAAGCAACCGTTTTTGTTCACACAATCGCAGGCGATCCTTGCCAGGACATGGGTGCCGTGTCAGGACACGCCCGCAGTGCGAATAACTTATGACGCGAAGATCAAAGTGCCGTCCAGGTTGTTGGCCGTGATGAGCGCAACGAATCCCCAGTCTCGCAACGAGAGCGGCGTTTACGAGTTTGAAATGAAGCAGCCAATTCCAGCGTACCTGTTGGCACTGGCGGTTGGTGATCTCAAATTCAAGTCGCTAGGTGACCGAAGCGGCGTCTATGCCGAGCCGGACGTGTTGCCGAAGGCGACCTGGGAGTTTGCTGATACCGAGCGAATGATTGAAGCAGCCGAAAAGTTGTATGGGCCCTATCGTTGGGAACGCTATGACCTCGTTGTGTTGCCCCCCAGCTTTCCTTTCGGTGGCATGGAGAATCCGCGGCTGACGTTTGCGACGCCGACGATTCTGGCCGGCGACCGGTCATTGGTAGCTCTGGTGGCTCATGAGTTGGCGCATTCCTGGTCGGGGAATCTGGTGACGAATGCGACATGGAATGACTTTTGGCTGAACGAGGGTTTTACGGTCTACTTCGAGCAGCGAATCATGGAAGCTATCTACGGCCGGAATTATTCAGAGATGTTGGCGAAGCTTAACCTGGCGTCGCTTCGCGAAGAGATGGAAGACCTGTCACCCCGGGATACCTGGCTAAAGCTGGACTTGCGCGATCGTAACCCGGACGACGGGATGACGGGAGTCGCTTATGACAAAGGGTACTTTTTCCTTCGACGGTTGGAGGAAGTGTTTGGCCGTGAGGCGTGGGACGCTTTTCTAAAGTCGTATTTTGACCGGTTCTCATTCAAAAGCATGACGACGGAGGGATTTATTGCCCATCTCAAAAAGGAGCTGCTTGATAAAGACAGCGAAAAGTCGGCAAGTGTGAACCTCGACGCATGGGTCTTTGGACCGGGTGTGCCGGAGAGTTGTCCAACCGTCGATTCCGACGAATTGCTAAAGGTGACTGGACACGCGAAGGCATTTCTTGAGGGAACGAGCCTTTCCGTGGTTGATGCGAAAGACTGGTCGACTCATCACTGGTTGCACTTCCTGCGGTCGTTTGAGAAACCTCTTCCGGTGACTCGGATGAAACAGCTGGATGGTCAGTTCGGTTTGAGCAAGCAAGGCAACTCGGAGATTCTTCACGACTGGTTGTTGCTTTCCGTGCGATCGCAGTACGAGCCGGCTTATCCGGCACTCGAGCGATTTTTGACTGAGCAAGGGCGTCGCAAGTTTCTCGAACCGCTTTATCGGGCCTTGATCAAGACGGAAAGTGGGCGGGAGCTGGCGAGAAAGATCTATCGCAAGGCGCGGCCGACGTATCACCCCATTTCCCAGGCGACGGTGGATGGTCTCCTCGAATGGAAAGCGTCTGAGTAGAGGATGTTGGAGCGACGTTTGCTACTCGTTGCTGTAAGACACTTTGGATGCGCCCGAACGATCTATTTTGGTGGTGTGCGGACCTCCGGCGACCTTGATGTTCGCGGCGCCTGAGGCATCTCCTGTGACTGAGCCAGTTGCGAAGACCTGAATCTTTGCCGCGCCACTTGCGTCGACTTTGACAGATTCCGTTTTTGCCTTCTTTGCGTCGATCGTGGCGGATCCTGATGCGTCGAGATCGAGTCGGGTTATTGCGCCTTCGAGCTGGATTTTCGCGGCACCGCTGGCATCGACAGAAAACGTGTCGCTAGCCAGGCTTTTCACATTGACATGTGTTGCGCCTGAGCAGTCGATGGCTGTCAGTTTCGGAACGGTGACAGATACCTCCATTCCCGTCTTGGTGTTAATCGAAGTGCGCGGCTCCAATGACAGATAGAGCGTCTTCTTTCTTACTTCTGTCTTGATGAGCGGAACGATATTGTCGTCAGCCGTGACAACGATCTTCTGGGCTCCGCCGACAGTTACGTTTGCGTGGATCACCGAGCTGACATTCAGCCTGCTGAACTTCCCGACGCTGCGCTGTTGGGTGTCTTTTACACCGCTGCCTTTGACTTTGGTCTGATTGGTGACTTGTCCGAGCATCATGCTGGCGGTGTTGCAACCGCTGCTGGCCAGAGCGCAAGTCATTGCCATGAAAACAAGAGCAGCACGGACAGATCGAGTCATCGCATTCTCCTC
>CALHZT010000178.1 GCA_938040995.1 uncultured Pirellulaceae bacterium
TCCGAACTCGCAACGCTGATGCCACCGTCGGAATCAACGACAGACTGGTCGCTGATCTTCGCGGTGGTTGTGTTGGCGATATTGTTTAGTGATACCGAACCGCCGAGAGCGAACGTCTGGGCACCGGCTCCGCCAGCCGTAATGGTTTCGATCAATGAGGTCGAAGCCGCTTCGATTGTTGAAACGCCAGCGGCAGAAATGAAGGCCGATTCAATCGAGGCCACGGCCGAGTTCTGTACGTTGTTGATACCAAAGCCACCACCAATTCCCGCCGTTGTGCCGGACGCGGCGAGGCCACCGGCAATCGCCTTGATCGTTGAATCGTCGCTGGCCGATACTGTCAGATCTCCGCCAACCATTGTTTGGTCGTTCGCGTTGATGTCGGCGATCGTTGCAACCGCGTCTGTAGCAATCGTGTTGAACGAGACGCCGAATGCACCGACCATGCCCTGCTTGCTGACTCCGACGGCAGCCGTAATGGCCTGGATCTCACTCGCTGTGGTGGCGGAAACGGTGAAGTCGCTTTCGGTTTCAATCTTCGAGTTCGAAGCTTCGGCACGCGTCTCATTGTCGATACGGTTCGAAGCGATCGACGCACCAAAGCCAAACTTGCCGCCGAAAGTGGCCGCGCCGGCAATGGCGTGGATCAAGCTGTTGTCCGTCGAGGTGATCTCCAGATTGCCAGCGGTGTTGACGGAAGATCCACTCGTCACGTGGGCGGCGATTGTGTTGTTGATGTCGTTAAACGCGACTTGCCCCGCGATGGTTCCGACGGCTTTTCGTGTCACACCGGCACCGCTGGCTGCAATCGAGCGAATCTCGCCGCGGGACAATGCCGTGACCAGCAGGTCACCGCCGGTCGCCTGCACATCCGCGTTTTCGACAGCGGCGATCGTGGAATTATTGACCGTGTTGTCCGAGTAAGAACCCGCCAAACCGGCGGTAGCCGATTGAGCGCTGGCAATCGCGACCGTTCCGGCGAGTGCGTAAACATCTGAGTCATTGGTCGCGGTGAGCGTCACAACATCCGCGTCCGCCGAAGCATCCCGAATCGCGGCGACGGTCGTGTCGGTAATCGTGTTGATCGAAATACTGCCCGCGATCGACACACCGCGAGTCGCTTTGGTCTTCGTTGAGGCCGCCGATTTGGACTCGGTCTTTTTGGCTCCAGTCGGCGAATCGTTGGTTAGCGTGCCGGCGATCGAAAGCGAACCGATGACTCCGCGATTCATCGCGGCGACTTCAATGCCGCCCGTTGCCGTGATCGAACCGTCGGCATCGTCGATGCCACGCAAATCGTGATTCACGGAATCTGCAACCGAACCGTCAAGGCCAATGGCCGTTGGAGTTTCGGCGACTGCGTCGGCTTGGCTTGCAGCCAGTTGAATCGTGTTCGCATCAATCACGATGACGTGATACGTCTGGCCAGAAACGAGTCCGCCGATCGCGTTACCATCCGTCTGGTAAGTGATCGTGTCGCCAGTCGCAAATGAGTGCTGGCGAGTAAAGCTGATAGTGTTCGTTGAACTATCGACGGAGGGCCGGTTGCGGAATGCTCCGCCGAAGCCATGCGATGTGCCCGTCGCAACACCCGGATCCAGTTCGACCAGACGCGGCGTGCCCGAAATCGCGTCGGCGGCCGAATCGGCAAGGCTGATCGTGGTCGCGTCAACGACGACCACGTAATAAGTTTCTCCGCTGGCCAGTCCGCCGATGCTGTCGCCGCCTCCGTTTTCGTAAACGATTGCCTGGCCAGTCGTAAATCCGTGCTGATATTCAAGATCGATCGAGTTCGTGTCCTCATTAACGCTCGAAGCCGGATCGAGCGATTTCAGAATCGCGTTCGCATCGTTGGCTTCGGCGGAAGGAGCGATGCCCAGACGAAAACTGTGCGAGTCACCGGTGGCTGCGGTGGCGTCCAGTTCGATGCGCAATGCACGTCGCAGACTATGGGCGTTTCCAGTCGAATTCGCCGTTTGGATGTCAATTAGATCCGTTCCGAGCAGAGCCGCCTCAGCGGTTGCCGCCAGGAATATCGACTGGCTATCATCAATCGCAACGAAATAGGTTTCGCCGTCCACCAGGCCATCAATGCTGACTGCGCCACCATTGGAATAAACGACCGCGTCGCCCGTGCGGAAGTCGTGAATCGAACCGAGGCCGATCGAATTCGCGACGTCGTCGACATTCGTTGCGGCAAAAAGGATCTTCGCCGAATTCTCCGCGGAGTCTTGCGATTCCACCAACGCAATTTTCGTCGCATCAACAACCACGACGTAGTAAGTCGTACCGTCGGTCAGTCCGCCGATCGCGTTGCCGCCACCCGCACGGTAAACGACGGATTCGCCCGTCTGGTAATTATGGGTGTAGCCGAGGTTGATTGTGTTCATCAATTCCGCGCTGGCGGTCGAGCCGACTACCGAACCGGGCCCGAAGAACGTTTCGGCAGCATCCGTCGCCGCCGCGCCGGTTTTCTCAAGTCGCACAGTCGTGGCATCGACGACCGTGACAATGTACGAAGTTCCACTGGTCAGGCCATCAATTTCGGCTCCACCACCACTGGAATACGTGACCACATCGCCAGTCGCAAACCCATGGGCGTAGCCGAGTTGAATGTTGCCGGCACTATCGACTCCAACGCCCGGAGCGAAGGTTCCGTCACCAATGCTGGTCGATTCGTTGCCGATCAGCGCCTGCGTGTTGCGGGTGATGTTGTTGACGCCGGCACTAAATCCGATGCCAACACTCTGGCTCTTGGTGATCCCGCCGGTGAGGTTGAACAGTTGGGTGTTGTCGTCAGCGAGCACTTGCTGTTCGAGGATTTCCGACGAGTCGGTGGCGATGGTGGCTCCGTCGTCAATTCGCGCGATCGTGCGGCTGTCGACGTTGGCGACCGATCCGCTCCCATTGAAGGCAAGCTTGTCGGCGACTCCACCAGAAATCGCGATCGAGATATTTCGCAGCGTTGTGTCCGCGCTGACCAACAGAGTCGTCCCGTACACTTCTGCGCCGGTATGAATCTCGGCGGAGGTATCATTGATGAAATTCATCTCGAGGTACGAACCGCCGGCACCCGAGCCGCCCGTCGTTTGCCCGCCGACGAATGGCAGACCGGACAGGTTGACCATTTCTACGATGCTGTTGGAAGTGACGGACACGTTCTGTTCGCCCGAGTCGATATTCTCATTAACGCGCGCCCCGTCGGCGATCCAGGCGTGACTCGAAGTGTCGTAGCTGTTAAAGCTGAGTGAACCGGCAATCGCCGACTTGGTTCCTTCAGCGGAACTCTGCGCCCATGAGGTTACGAATCCGTTCTGAATTCCGAGGTTGGCATTCAGTTTGTCGGTGACGTCGGAAACGCCATTCAGCTGAGCCCATTCAAAAGTGAATGGCAGTTTCGTTTCGGCGTGCACATTCACGTCACCGAATGCGTCCACGACAGCGTTTGCACCGATGTAGGCACTTGTACTGTTGTCAAAATCCGCGACAACAACGGCGACCGAGTTGGAACTTTCCTTGGTGTTGGCGCCGGGCTTGTTGGCGTCGATCGCATCGGAATCGACTTTGGTGATCGAGCTGACTTCCGGAACACTCAGGATCGTCGCGCCGACGTTCACGCTCCCCGAACTGGATTCGACCGTCGCGTTCTCACCAATGCGAGCCGTCACATCGTTGGCGTGATCCGAATAGGTGAAAGCAGCGGAGATCGCGAATCTCTGCGTGCCGCCTGTCGATGAACTTGTCTCCGGTTGCCTGTCGCGAATGAACTTGCCGACTTTGCCGGTTAGTGTCGTTGGATCCGAAGCCGGCAAAATCTTGTCGAAGATGACTTGTCCACCAACCGACGCTTCTGCCGAGGTGTCGTTTTTCGTAGCCGTCGAATCGGCCGCGACAGAAACATCACCGCCAGCGATGATGGTCCCGTCAGCGTATGCGTGTACGTCACTCACCGAAGTCGACCAGGCGATGGCTCCGCCGACCGATCCGTCTTCGTAGGCCGCAGCCTTACTCGTAACATCCTGCGACTGATTCATGTCTGCGACAACGCTAACATTCCCACCAGCGGTCAAGCTCGAACCGCCAGCGATTTCTACCACCGACTGAATATCGGCGAGTCCGGCAGCCACTGTAATGTCGATGCTGGATTGTGATTTTTGCGGGAGCAGCCCCTGCTTCGCCTGAATAGCCATCGTGCTGTTCGCCAACGAGCCGACGGTGATGTCTCCCGCCGAGTTTATGGTGACACCATCTTCGACGATAATTTTCGCGTGCGGGTTCGATTCGCCGTACGCGACGGCGAGGGTTGTGCCGAGCGTCGTCACGGCAGATTCCGCATCGGCCCGGGAATCAAAGCTGACGGTTTGACCGTCGATCATGGTTCCCGCACCCACGTTGATTTCAGCCGACGCGGTGGTAACGGCGACTCCGCCAACCTCGCTGATTCCGTCAAGGAAATTCAGGATGGCAGCACCCGGGGCTTCGTCGTCGTAGAAGTTCGAAGAACTCAGAGCCGTCGACGTGAATGCAATGTCGCCACCGCGAATGGTCGCGTCATCAAGTGTGATATTCGAAGCCGCATCAACAACATCAATCTTGAAAATCGGCGTATCAATCCCGGTCTGATCGTCGAGCGCGGTGAACGTAACATCGCCAATTTCAAAGCCATCGGTTGCGTGCGCGAGTATCTGCGCGCCCGATCCAACGTCGATGTTGGGAGCCACAAATGTGATGTTATGCGAGTCGCCGTTGGAAGCGGCATTGAGCGCGGCGTTGTTATTCGCGACTTGGCGACTGGATATCGTCACGCCACTCGCCACATTGATGCCTTCGGCTGCCGTGAGCGAAAGATCGTACGCCGTAAACCAGTCACCATTGACGGCGATGTCACCGGAGGTCTCGATCGCCAGACTTCCCATGCCACCCGTAACGCTTGCAGCGCCGACGTTCAGAAACTGATTGCCGCTAACCGTCGCTTCCCAGCTGCCGTTTACCGCGGCGAGGGTATCGGCACCCGTAAGGTCACTCGCCAAGTCGCTGGTGACGGAAATCGTACCGCCAACGCTGGCCATTGCGTCCTGCAGCGATTCGTCAATGAAGATTTGATCGCTACCAATTCCGAGATCAATATTGATAAGCGTGTTCGCCGAAAAGGATAGCGACTGCTCACCAGCCAGATTGCCATCGAGATCGCTTTTGAAGCTGTTGTTGGCTCCCGTCTGGCTGAACTCAAGTGTGTTCGCATTCAACCGCAGGTAGAGTGTCTCTTCCTGCGAGATGTCGCCAACAAAATCAACTGAATCAATGGTCAGGTTGACCGGCGACGCGGTGAGCATCATTCGCTCTTCCAGCGACTCGACAACCGTTTCGAGAATCTCGCGGCCCGGACGCGACGGGCTCCAAAGGCCATCTCGCCACTTATTCCAAATCTGGCTAGTGGCCCGCCTTGATGGAGATGTTGATTTTTTTGAGCACATGGGGTCTTGCCTGGCAGTTAATCGTGGATCAGTTGCCGCCGGTGATCAGAACGGAGGCAGTCATACTTCCCTTGTTTGCGCGACCCCCCGCTTGTTACGGCCCAAGCCGGAAAAAAACCGAAATCTCTGATCGCCACAAACCTCAATCCTGTAACGACTTACGAAATATCTGCTAAAAAAACCGCATCTAGCCAACAGGAAGAAGGCACTCCCATTCGAGGGGTGTTGCCAGAATACTACCAACTCCACCGACTGAGAAGCACTTAGTGCTCGGCGATGAGCAATTTCCCCAAGGCTGCATGTGAAGATTGAGCTGTCGCTATAGGATGTTCCGTCCAAACCAGATCATCAAAGACTTTGAGCTTGGCGACTTCGATGGATTTTACGATGGTGTACTTTGCCAGGTGGAAGCTTCCTATTCTGGTCACGATGGAGACGATGAAGCGAAGCGCCCCGGAAGGAAACTATGCGAAATCCATTTGCCAAGGGCGTCGGTGGTGTCCTCAGTGCCGATATCGCGGTACCTGAATACGAACGTCAACTCGATTTCTATCGGTCAATTCTCACGACTGGTGACGCTCCGCTCTGGCGCGATGACTTGATGAACAACCAGGGTACGCCGGTTATTGGGCTTGGTGCTCAGACTGCCGAATACGACTCGTTGCCGTTGCAGTGGATGCCTCACTTTCAGGTCGCCGATGTTGCTGCCAGCGCTGCATACGCAATGCGCAAGGGCGGCCAGCAACTTTATCACTCCCAAGCGGATGATGGGCAAAGCCAATGGGCAGTTCTTGTCGATCCTGCCGGCGCTGCCTTTGGGATTATTCCCGTCGTAGAAGATGAAACGGAATCCACTGCCGACGATGAACGGCTTGGTCGCATCTCGTGGCTCTCACTAACCGTTCCTGACGCCGCAGCCATCCAGGAATTTTACGAACACGTCGTGGGATGGAACGCAAGATCCACCGAGGCAAACGGTGGCGATGGCCACTCCGCAGATCGTGAAATGCTCAGAAGCGGCGAAATTGCTGCGGCTGAAATCTGTCAGCTTCGCGACAGGAATCAAGACATACCGCCAGTCTGGTTAATGCACTTACCCGTCGACGATTTGGCCGAGAGCCTTCGACGCGTGGTCGCCGGCAAAGGCCAAATCGTGCAGAACGACGCGGCGACGAATTACACCGTCATCCGTGATCCGGTCGGCGTCTACTTCGCGCTTCAGGCTGGTTCAAGCGCTTCCTGATTCCAACCCGCTGCGTGACTGGAAATTGCATGGTTCTGACCAAGCTGTTTGTAGTATCGCATTTGGTAGCAGCCATATGGTGCACTGACTTCATCCCGGAGGGATATCAGCTGTTGGACCGTGGTAAGCGCAGGGCCACCACGGGTTAGCTACAGAGCATGCATCGGTCGAGAATACCGGCTGAATTCCTGATCGCCGTTTGTCGAGACCGAAACGGCTCGCGAATGAAATTCAAGCTCCGCGATTCCGGTCTCGGTTGACTTGAATGAATTCCAGCGCGGAATCGTTCGACCGGCGTGGCGATTGTCCCATACCGGCGGTGGCACTGCGTTTACCGCCGGCTACAGGCTGCAAAGCCTTCGGCTTAGGATGGTAGCTTACGCAGCCGGTACTACGAACACGTTGCAACGATCCATGCAATTTCCTGGTGAGTCAGCCACAGCGATACTTCGATGGGCGAATCTCCTGCCCCGGTTTATAGTACACCGACCGACGTGGATTAAATGGGCTTGGAGGCGTATCCGGCTGTTTGCCGACATTGGTCCCCGGCAAGGAGGCGAAGCTGTTGTTGACTTTCGAATTTCCGGCCCACACTCGATGGGCTCATGCCACTCGATTCGCCCTCGTAATCATTACCAGCATTGCTGCCGGTGACCTTGCCACTGGAGAGTATCAACCAGACAGTTTCGATGTCGACCGGGTTGTTGGTTTCGAACAGTGCCAAAAATGCCATTTGCAACAGGTGTCGGTTCTGCAACAACATCCACACTTCCTCGGTGGACGGAGCTTTCATCGCCGCGACGATGCGAAAGCCATGGCGAAGAAACTCGGTTACTCGAGCGTCAAGCGAAGTGACCTGTGCATGAAATGCCACTACACACCGAAGCAGGAAGGAGATCGCGTGAAGGCAGTCTCCGGTATTTCCTGCGAGTCGTGTCATGGACCGGCACGCGACTGGATTCAGGTTCATAACAATTATGGGCCGCTGATGACGAAAGAATCCGAGTCGCCGGAGCACCGGGTATCACGGATCAACTCTTCGATCGCTCGCGGCATGAATCCACCGGAGCATCTCTATTCACTCGCGCGGGCCTGCGTTCGTTGCCATGTCATCGACAACGAACGGCTGGTTAACGAAGGCGGGCATCCCACCGGATCGACCGGATTTGAGTTTGTTGCCTGGAGCCAGGGAAACGTCAGGCACAACTTTCTGCGCACCAACGGAAGGTGGAATGAACCATCAGATACCGCACGCCGACGCGTCATGTACGTCGTTGGCCTGCTTGCCGAACTGGAAGCGAGTTTGCGAGCCACGGCGGTCGCCACCGAAAAAGCCGACTTTGCATTCAGGCACGCCGCCCGAGCGAATGAGCTTCGCGTGGCCGCCACCCAGTTGGCTGAGAAAACGGGGCACCCACTGCTTCGAAAAGCTGCCGAAGCCGGCAACCGTGCAAAACTCAAACTCGGCAACGGCGAAGAAATGACAGCTGCGGCAGACAGCATCAGTCGCATTGCATGGCAATTCGCCAACGAAGTAGACGG
>CALHZT010000179.1 GCA_938040995.1 uncultured Pirellulaceae bacterium
GGTATGCCCTGCTCATTCTTCGCATGACACCACTGCGTCGGAGGAGGGTTGCTTGGGGCGAGCGGCCGAGGTCAGGCAAGCGGCTGCAATAAATCTGGCGTGAGCACAAATGCCACGCAATATCGAATTTACAACACCCCACTCGGAAGCTGCTCAGAGGCCTATGCTACGATTTTGCCGCTACAACAATCTGCAAAAAGCCATAATGAAGCACTACCCTGCTTTGCGATGCGTGAGCTCGCGTTCCAGTTCATCCACCGGCCTCTTCTCGGCCTTTGTCCAGATCGCATACCCTTCTTCGAAAAAGTGACCGTACTTCTTGCACCCTTCGCAGCGACATCGGTGACTATCCAGCCATTCCACTTCGCCGTGCAAACAAACGAGATCGCTCCACATATTCAGGCCTTTCCATCTTGAGTCATCGTGGCTGAACGGCTTCGAACAGCACGAAATCATGATTGGCAAGGCAGGTGACACGTTTGGTCAAGGAAGCAGTAAATGCCTGAATCGCCGGCATTCAGGGGCGTTGGAGAACTGGCTATCGCCCAATACTGCTCAGTCGGTTTCAGGCGAGCCGGCTGCGTCAGCTGCCGGGTGGAAACTGTTCACGAACTCTGGATCTGCAATCCGGTGAGACTTACATAACGTGGTATCACGACGAACTTCTCCATCTTGCCCACCCGGCAGCTGACGCAGCCGGTTCGCCATCGAGCTGCGCTCGATTCAGCATATTGTGTCCGGACGTCTGGGACAGACGTACCACTATCGATGATCGCTACTTTAGTAGCTCGTCGGCGTACTTCTGCGCTGCTTCCGGATCATCGACGCAATGCATAAGAGACATCACGGCCATCGCGGTCCCGTACGGCTGGTGGTAATCGTAGAGCGGATAGTCCCACCACGTTCCATCGGGCTCTTGCTGAGACAATAAAAGCTGGCCCATCTGGGCGCGATGCCGCGCGGCATCCTTGTCTTTCAACATTGGAAATGACCGAGCCGCATACCAATGTCCGTAGTAATAAAAGTAACCAGCAACAAGAAAATGCGACTCGTGCGGAATCGGTCGTTTGCGGCCGATCTCCAACCAGCCATTCCGCGCGAACAACCGGTCAAGCCAGACGTTCATGACTTCGTCGGTGATCTTCTCATCCCCTGCCAGCCGCAATGCAAAATTGCAACACTGTGAACGACCGAGACTTCCTCCAGGCCGGTTGATGCTCCGCATGGGCTGTGATTTCGACGGCCCGTTAAACGAGTAGTAGTAGCTAAAATCTGGTTTGCGCTGCATTCGAATCGACTTCGCAGCACGCTCAAGCAGTTCTTTGGGTACGTCGATCCCAATCTCGGTGGCTCGCTGGATGGCGATCAACCCGGTCCCCGTCGTAAAGCTTGTCGGATTCGAAGTCGGCTGCTTCGTCAGGTAACGAAAATCATAGTAGCCCCAACCACCATCCACCGACTCGTAACGATCAAGCAGATCCACCTGCTTTGCAATCATCTCTTTGAGTTCTTCGTCGCGTTCCTCCGACAACTCCCCAAACGTTCGTAGATCAATGAGGGCTTCGATGGCGAAGGCATGCGCCCAGACGTTGTAAATCGCATCCTGATTGGCTCGTTTTACATCGCCCAGCTTTTCATACAGCCAGTTTTCACACCGCTCGATCGCTTCGACGACTTCGGGGCGTCGATCCTTCGACTGGATCAGCGCCGACAGCACGAGAGCCGTCGTTCCCGTCCGAAACGCGTGGTGCGAACCGGGCACCGGAGCGTAGATATTGAGGTCTTTGGTTCGAGTCGCCGAGCCCCAACTGCCGTTCTTGTTCTGCTTGCCGACGAGGTAGTCGACACCGCGGTTCACGGCATTCAACACTTCGTTGTCAGACGGTCCAGTCGTCGGGGATGGCTTGGGCGTGTTCTTTAGCCAGATCGACTTTTCAGCGGAAGCGACGGAGCTTAGCTGCGATCCGATTACGATTGCGAGGACGAATGAGACCAGTCGCCGGGAACGTGCGTTTCGATGTGTGCTTTTCATAGTCGTGCTTTGTTCGTTGCTGACAGTGCGCGGTCACAGGCTAAAGACGAAATTACTCAACGGAGTTGAATTCACAGGTAGTGGATCTTGTCAAAGATCCCTCTGTCATCCGCGAAACGGCCGCGGCCTGACCAACCAGGAATTGCTGCAAGGATCTTTAACAAGATCCACGGCCGTTATCCAACTCTCAATTGAGCAGCATTCGCCTGAACGTTAACGCTCGTTACTTGTCGTCATCGTCCGAATCTTTTTCGTCGGCTTCGTCATCTTCGTCGTCGTCCGAATCCTCGTCGTCCGAATCGTCTTCGTCGCTGGGCACCTCATACTCGACTGAGCAAGACATACCGGGAACGACTTTTGTGTCCTTGGGCAAATCGACGCTCACCGTCACGGCGAAGCGTCCGCTCGCAACCGGAATCGCCGAAACTTCTTCGATTTCGCCAGTGAGTTCGAGGTCCGGGAATGCCGTTGCCTTTACCGAAACTTCGAGGCCTTCTTCAATGTGTCGCAGATCCTTCTCCGTTACGGCAGTCGTAATGTGCAGAGGTCGCATCTTCACGATCGTCATGAACACTTGACCGGATTTGAGCGAACCACCTTTTCGCAACGAGGTCGCCAGCGTCGACGAGTCAGACCATTTTCCCTTTTTGCACTGGCCGTAATAAACGACTCCTTTGGCTGGCGACTTGATCGTCATCGTTTTGCGGTCTTCGAGCATTCGCTTCAGTTTGGTTTCCGATTTGGCCATCGACAGCCGTTGCTTGGCAAGCTTCAGCCTGGCCGCCTCAAGAGCCGCCGGGATGGTTTCTTTGGCTCGCGCGAGTTCAATCGCGGCTTCTTTCACCGCCACCTGATAGCGATGCTCAGTGCGAGGCAACTCCATCTTCATTTCGCGATCGTAAGACAGCTTGGCTCGCTCCAGGCTGAACTCGGCGGTTTTGACGGTGTTGCGAGTTCGTTTGAGGACGATCTCTTCGGTCTCTTCGGTCAAATCGTCGGCTTCGTACATTGCCTCCAACTGCTTCAACTCTTCCGACTGGTAATCAAGAAAGTTCTTCGCGTTCTGAAGCGAGAATTCTGCCGCCTCAACCATCGAGTCGCGACCGACAGTCAGAAATCGCTTCAGTTCATCCGAAGCCCGCTTCTCGGCTCGCTCCGCCGCATCCAGTTTGATGGGAGTCGAACGCTCCAGTAGCTCCAGCGACTTTTCGGCTTGCTTGAGACTGATCTCCGCAAGCTCCACGTCGTGCTTGTAATCTTTAATGGCGAGATCCAGCTTTTCAGCGTCCAGTTCAACCAACGTCTCGCCCAATCGAACCTTCTCTCCGTGTTCGACAGCCGAAAGGACTCGCATCGTTGTCCATTCTTCCGGCCGACGCATGACTTCGACTGCCTCAGAAGCCACAAACGAACCGCTCATCTTTACGGTCTGAGCCTTCTTGGCAGGCTTCTTCGCTTTGTCCTTTTTGTCGTCCTTGCCCTTGGCGTCTTCGTCATCATCGTCTTCGTCATCTTCATCGTCGGCGTCGTCCGATTCATCGTCGGCGTCTTTTTTCTCGTCGTCCGCGTCTGCGTCGTCATCTTCGTCCGAGTCGTCGGTTGCTGAAGCACTCTCGTCGTCCGCTTCCTCGGCGTCCTGTTTTTTGTCCCGTTTCCGCCCCTTCTTCGTGTCCTTCTTTTGCTTTTGAATGACTTGCGTTCCGTCCGCCATGACGGCGGTCGAATCAACACTCAGAACGAGGGACAAGACAACGAGTATCAGAAAGAAGAATCGGATCAATGTGTTCATGGTGTTCTCTCGACGCGGATAAATTTTCGGGAGTGCATCATTGCCAGACGGGGCGTTACATACCGCTGCAAATGAAGGTAGATGCATGCCCAAAGATAGCACGAAGAAATGGGTTTGGGGAATGAATTGAATCATTCGAAAAGAAGGAATAGGCGGATTTTATGGAGCATGGGCCCGATACCCGCGAGGTTCCATCAGAACCAGGCCCATGCCACGGGATTTCAGCGCGACGCCTGGAGATTACCGCTTCCTATTTCAGCGTCGCGAGATATTCCATCAGATCCCGTAGATCAAACGTCGTGAGGTAGGTGATGATTTCCGCGGGCATCGACGACTTGCCACGAGTCACCTCTTCGATCTCATCGCGATCGATGGAGACCAGTTTCTCGTCGGCTGTCATGAGCATGACCTTGTCGTCGTCCATCGATTTGATGATCCCGCTGACGATCCGTCCATCGTCCTTTGTGATCACCGCGGTTTCATACCCCTTCGCGATCGTCTTGTTGGGATCGGCAATCGATTCGAGAATCTCTTCGCGAGACAACTTCGAACCGATGCCGGCAAGATCCGGTCCGACGGCTCCGCCCTTGCCATCGACGCGGTGACACTTCACGCACCCCAATGCGGCACGCTGATTGAACAGCCGCTCGCCACGCTCCGCGTTGCCGCCGACCATCGTGTCCCGGTATGGCGCGAGCGTATCCTTGGGATCGAGCGTTTTGAAGAATTTCTCCAGCTCAGTCGCGATCGGTTCGTACACGTCGGCTCGCTTCTGGGCCGCCATGATGACATCCAGTTTCAGAAACGACGGAATGCGGTCTTCACGCCGCAACTTCACCAGGCTCGCGAGCATCTTGTCGGCATCCTCACGGTCCAGGCTACTGAGCATCGCAACCGCCGACTGCCTTTCAAGCTCGCTTCCGGACTTTAATGCCGCAATCAGATGCGGCACTGCCTTGGTAGGATTGATCGAAGTCAGCACAATTCGGGAAGCGGCTCGCACGCGAGGCTCATCATCCTCAAGCGCCTTGTCGCATTCGCTTTCGAGATTGTCCGGATCGAGAACCATGAGCGCGAGGAGCGCACCAGCGCGTTCTTTTCCGCTTCGCTGCTTTTCCCAAAGCAAATTGACCAGCTCTTCGTTGACTTCGGGCAAGCCAAACTGAGCCGCCAGTTCCGCAGTCCGCGTTCGAATTTCCTGGCCGCTCTTCATGAGGGCTCCGAGGTTACTCTTGAGTGCGACGACAGCATCGTGGCCATTGTGCTTGTTCATCACCGGTCGCCAGACGCCAAGCACCTGGTCTCGAGCCGATTTGGTGTCCCAGTCGCCAACCATCGCCAGCGCGAACTGCCGCATCTCCATTTCGAATGTCGGGTCTGCCGCGTACTTTGCAAGTGCTTGAACATTTGCCGGCTTGCCAAGGTGGAAGTGGGCATTGAGAGCCCGACGGACAAGTGCATCGTCCTGATTCTCACCGGTTAGCAACTCGGCAACCTGCGGAAAAAGGAACGGAATCGGCTCATCGTGAATCGCCCTGACGGCTTCGATGACAATTCGCTCATCCTTGTCGTTCAGGAACTTTGCCAAAATGGGACTTTGGCGACGCCGCAGCGCCAGAACCGCCGCCATCCTCGCGGACGGATCCGGGTTCGTCGCGACAGCTTTCAGCTGCGTATCGTTGGCAGACTTTGCCAACCCCATGACTCCGGCATGCAACACAGCCGGATCGGAACCTGCGTTCTCCGTCAACATTTCCAGCAGCGTTTCGGCGACTTCTTCGTTTCCAATTTTGGAAAGTGCAAGGCCCGAAGCCACACGAATTCGCGCGCTCTTGTCGTACAGCCGCTTGGCGATCATCTTTGCCGCCCTTTCATGGCGTGCATCGCCGAGTGCCGTCGCCGCTGCGGCTCGCGTCTCTTCATCAGCCTGCTGCAGCAAAGCCACCAACTCCTCAAGGGCGGCTTCCCGCTCTTTCGCGCCGGTCGCTCGTGCGATCTGACCCAATCCCCACACGCCGTGCAGTTTTGCGAAAGTGAATCGCGACTTGGTTGCAACCGTTGCCAGAGCGGCGACTTCTCCTCGCCGGGCCAACTCGAATTGAGCCTCCATCCGGATCCGCCGATCAAGGTGCGTCATCAGAGTCGCCAGATCCTTGACGTTACGCTTTCGCATTCCGTCGGCGAGCAGTTTGGCCGTTTCCGCAACGATCTTCGACCTTTGTTCTTTGGGATCGGTGAGACGATAGATGCGCCCTTTGCCGGAGCCTTTCCAGCCTTCGACCCAGTCGCTAACGTACATCGCCCCGTCCGGGCCGAACTCACAATCGGTCGCGAGGCAGTTCCAGAGGAATAACTCTTCGTCGATCAGTTCATAGCTGCCGCCTTTGGGGCGGAGCTTGAATGTGCGAATGCCACTCTGTCCGGCTTCACCACGAAAGTCGCAAAGGAAGAAGTTGCCGTTGTAGTTCTGATTGAGGCCTGTGCCTGGATAATAAGTCAAGCCAGCCGGCCCGTCGGCAATGTTTGCAATCGGAGGAATGACGCCGCGTGGGCGGCGGGAATTGTCGACTTCCCACATGTGCTCGCGATTGAATGGGCCACGGTCACTGAAGTACTGATACGCCATCCGCCATCCATAATCGCCACCGAAGTGAATATGCAACCAGCGGGCCCGATCGCCGCTGTCAGAATTGTTGTCGCACGTGAACAGATTACCGTACTCGTCGAACGCGAGATCCTGAGGGTTCCGCAGTCCGATGGCCACGATCTCAAGGTTCCGTCCGTCCAGCTCACATCGCAGGATGGCTCCCGTTTCGACATTCTTGACGACACCGGTCTTTGTTTTCACATTGAACCCACGGTCTCCCATCGAAAAATACAGCCGACCATCCGGACCCATCACGAGGCCGTGCAGGTCGTGCCCGCGATAGGCCGTCCTCACGCCGAATCCATCGAACATCGTCGTTTTACGATCGGCTTTGCCGTCGTTGTTGTCGTCGCGAAACGCGTACAGCTTTGGAATGCAGGTATAAAAGACGTTCCCTTTTCTCGCCAATACGCTGGCTCCGGTTCCGTCCAGTGGATCTTTAAACCCGTCGATAAAGACGGTGCTCCGGTCGGCTCGACCATCACGATTGCGATCCGTCAACAGCCGAATGCGGTCCTGCTTTTTGCTGAATTTGGAAATGTCTCCTTTGAGATACTTCTTCAGCATCGCAAGTCGGTCATCTGTGGTTTTGGATGCGAGATCATCTTCCAGCCACTCTTCGTGGTTCCGGTTATCTTCGACGCCATTATCCTGACGATACGTTTCGCAAACAAAGACGCGCCCGCGTTCGTCAATGTCAAGCGCTACCGGATTCGCCACCAGTGGCTCGGCAGCATACAACCCAGCCGTAATTCCTTTGGCAGGCGCAAGAGCCTTTGCGGCTCGAACCGCATCCGACGAAACTTTTGCGACTCTCTTCTTGTCAGTCGACTGCGTTCTGGCGGCTGGTCGCTGAGTCGCCGCCGGACGTCGTTGCGCGGGTTGCCGCTGCGGACGACGTGACTGGGCACTCACGCGACTTGGCAAGCCAAAAGAAATCGCCGCAGAGGTCACCACGATCAGGCAAGCCAAACCAGCGGAGAGCGTCGGCCTGAAGAATGATGGCTGGGAAAGTTTGAGCATCAACATGATCTTTCAAATCCGGATATCGTTCATCGGCACCGATTGGCGCCTCTTTATTCTTCGACCGATCGCGGCCAGATCGTCAAAACAGTTTGTAACGGTCAGGCAAGGGCTGAGCGACGGCTAAAGATGACCGCCGTTTGTTGTACGAGTCAGGCGAAGCGTGAAGAAGATTCACCCCATGAGGGTTTTGATTTGCCCGAAATTCTCGACATAATCGAAGCAGTCGTGGGCATCCCGTCCCACGGATACGGTAATGGTCCGCCGCGAATTCAGCAACCGACGCGCTGGAACGCATTCGACTTTTGTTTAGGCAGGCGGCGGATGAAAAATTACTAACTTGCGTTCTTGAGCCGCTACGGCCACCGATGTCTTCTTATTGGTAGATTCTCACTCGCCTTTCGCCTGAGCGTCAATTCGTGGTTCTCGCTCGGGATTCACGCCGTCAGTGACGCGACACGACCGCGCAACCCGCACAATGTTCTTCGGCTCTGCCCGCGGGATTTGATGCAAGACTTGCCCGACGGTTTCCTAAAGTCGATGATAGGCCGCATGAGCGTAACATGTGAGACATGCGGTGAAGTGCACCTGGGAGTCGTCAATCGCTGCTGGAAATGCGGCGGCGAGATGCAAGTCGACGAGATCAAACGTGCCCAACAGGATTCTGGCGCTGCTGATGGCCTGGCGACTGCGACGACAGCCGCCGGTTCCGATGCCGACGACTCGCCCTTCGCATCCGGGCCAGCCATCGCCAAGGGCAGCGGATCGGTGACTCGAACCGCTTTAACAAATCGCAGTCTTGCAACCGGCCTGCTCGTCGCTTCGTTCGTCGTCGGCGGATCCGCCCTCCTCGCTTCGCGATTCACCGGATGGACCATCATCCCGTCGATCATTGGGCTTGGATGCGCTGCCGCATCACTTCAATATCGACGAAGCTGGCTGGTCGTCCTTGCGATGCTCATCTGCGTCGTTGCCCTCGTGATCTCCAGCATGACAGCCTATGATTCCCTTGTTCAGATTTATCAACTGGAGTTCCAGCCAGACGACGGTTTTTAGGTAGACACCTATCAGCAAGCGATGCGAAAGATCTTCTCAGATACGCCTCTTGATAGATTCTGACAGATGAGTCTTCGCCACGAGGTGGCATAACAAACCAGCCTGGGGCACAGCAAAAACGAGCTTGCGAGTTTGAGCGACGCCCCAGGAATCCGGACCGTTCACGAGGGCAAGGGTCTGGCTCAATTTTTCGGCGGCAACCTGACTTATTTCACTTTGCGGACAAACGCCGAAAATTTGTGCCTGCCCCTCTCGAACCTGCCACCGCCAAACGGGGATTGGGAAGAATAAAAAACGGAAAACGTTTACAGTTCGCAATGTCTTGCGTCACCTGTATCAATTTGCCTTTTTCATTTGTCACTTGTCATTTTTCACTGAGTTGCCAGCCCAAAACAAACAGCAGCTCTCATTGGCTCGCCGCCGACAAAACGCCGAAAATTTGTGCCTGACCCTCTCGAACCTGAGGAAACGCGATATCCGTGAATGGTTACAAAGTGCCAAGCACATGAAACACACGGCTCGATCGCCCGGACTCGGGATTCAGTAACTTGGCTCGCCGCATTTGCTCCAGGCTGACTTGTCGGGGCCCTTTCAGGGCGGCAGCGCGTTGGACTAAATTGAACGGTATTGGCCTTAAGGCGGAAGGCATCGTCTACTTTCTTCTATGCCGACTAAAGTGGTACTACGAACAAACCTGACGTTGTCCAGCCAAGTTCGAAAATTCAAGAAGGTACAATCACTCGCAGCTCGATACTCATAATCGGATACCACCATGCCACGACCAGACGGCCGATCCGCCGACCAACTTCGCCCGCTCACGATCCAGCGAAATTATCTCGGCGCCGCGCCCGGTCGAGTCCTCATTAGCTTTGGCGATACCACCGTGCTTTGCACTGCCAGTGTTGAGTCGCGAATTCCCCCGTGGCTGGAAGGGAAAGGCAAGGGCTGGATCACGGGGGAATACAGCATGCTCCCCGGGTCGACTTCGCCAAGAAAGCGACGTGAGCGCCAAAAGGTTGACGGGAGAACCACCGAAATCCAGCGATTGATTGGCCGCAGCCTCCGCGCCGTTGCCGATCTCGAAGCCCTCGGCGAGCAGATGATTACGGTCGATTGCGATGTGCTCCAAGCGGACGGTGGCACACGAACGGCAAGTATTACCGGAGCGCTCGTCGCCCTGATCGACGCGATCAGCACCATTGAGCTACCAGATTCAGCCAAGTACCCACTACGCGACAGCATCGCCGCAATCAGCGTCGGCATTTGTGATGGCGAGCCAGTCCTCGACTTGCCTTACGTGGAAGACGTCTCGGCTGCTGTTGATATGAATGTCGTCATGACGGGCAAAGGCAACTACGTCGAGGTCCAGGGCACGGGCGAAGAAGCCACCTTTACCGACAGCGAACTCACGCAGCTACTGTCCCTCGCAAAGACCGGCATCGCCGCTTTGACCACCGCTCAAAAAGAAGCCCTGGGTGACAACTGGCCCTTCTGATAACCGAGCCAGTCAGTACGCCTGAGAGGATTCGAACCTCCGACCTACGGTTTAGGAAACCGCCGCTCTATCCCCTGAGCTACAGGCGCAACTCAACCATGATAAGGGTGACGCGGCGAACAACCAACCAGTGGTTGCGGAGCGCAGAGGGCGATGGAACAAGCAAGCCGCTATGGAAGCTATGGCAGTCGGAAGCTATGGCAGTTGGCCGCTATGGCAATTCGAACTGCTCTCCTCCGGCGCGCGAGCAAAGCATCAACAGAACTTCAGGGTCGATTGCTGTCGACAACATGTGAACTGAAGCGTCACACAACAATCCGTGTGATCCCGCTGGATGCTGGGAGAAGATGCGTTCATCCTCCCACGACTTTTTCGAGGATTGGGAGTTAACGCCTTTATTGATGTGCGTGATGTTGCCGCCAGAAACCCAGGCACCATGCGGCTCACCATTGTTCTGCCCGCGACCTGTACATTCCGACACACACATCGTGTGCGTTGTGCCGTCCTTGATCGATGCGTGGCGAATCCTCGGCGGCTGAAGAATCGTATCGCCGTTTGGCAATCCCTTGGTACCAATAAGAACTCCCTGTTGCCGCCCATACAGTTCCTGAGTCACTGGATTGGCTTTGTCCTTGTCCGGTCCGGAAATCCCCAGGTAGTCCATGCATCCGAGGTGCACGCCGATACGATCGTCGAAGTCGAGGATGAGATCATCCTCTGTTCGCTGCTTGTCACGTTTTCCTGTACTGGGACAAATGTAAGTCTTGATCACCTGAGATACGGGCCCAAGATTCGGCGCTTCGAGATACGAAATGTCGAGATCCAGCGCGTTGTAAACTGCCCCCTCTTCCATATACGGGAGCAGAAATGCAGACCAGGCATAGTCAATTGCCGTATCGTCAGCGCGATTTCCGACCCACTTCTTGCCTGGTGGAAACGCGCTCCTGGCTGATTCGTAGTTTGCGATTGCCAGCCCAGTTTGACGCAAGTTGTTTTTGCATTGCGTCGCTCTTGCTGATTCTCGAGCCTGCTGAACGGCTGGCAGCAACAAAGCAACGAGGATGCCAATAATCGCGATGACAACCAACAACTCTACCAACGTGAAACCAGACAATCTTTGAGTCTTCACCATCTCCGAACAATCTTTCCCACGAAAAAACGCTTATCAATGATCTGCCAACATCTGCTAACAAAAGCGCAAATTCTCGTTGTCGTAGAGGTAGCTGCTCAGCCGCTGTTTACGCGGCGGCCAAGATCTACCGATACAAAATGCCCTCTAGTTACATCTTAACATATTCTTCACGATCAGCCTTCAAAACACCAAATCAATTAGACAGTGACTTGGAAAAATGAGAAAGACCATTGTGGCTGGACGCGCCCAGAAGGCGCCGGGCACCCCTTCGGGAGGGTGGTGCGGCAGCAAGAAAGGTTTTCAGAAGTGGCCAAAAGAGAATGTGCGATTGCACCTCAGACCGCTGGAAGACGCGTTTGACAGCACTGCCTGACGTCGCTGCCGCAGTAGGGAACGTAACCGTTCACGGATATTTACGTTTCCCCAGGTTCGAAAGAGTCGGGCACAAATTTTCGGCGTTTGTCCGCCAAGCGAAATAAGTCAGTATGCCGCCGAAAAATTGAGCCAGACCCTGGGGTGTTGTAAAGTTGGCATTGCAGCGGATTTTACGTTGCCCAGAACGGCCCCGAACTGTTGCAGATAC
>CALHZT010000180.1 GCA_938040995.1 uncultured Pirellulaceae bacterium
CATGACGACTCAATTGACGGCCTATGGCCGTCTTCCCCGCGAACGCGGGGACCCACTCGAAGCGTATGAACGCTCAATGTCTTTCCCTGCATCAAAAAGCCAATCCGATTCAATGGATTCCCGCCTGCGCGGGAAAGACGGCGGAAGACCAGGCAGTAATTTCTCGAACGATCCTTACGAAACAAGAGACCGAATCTCGCAATCGCAGCCGCTGGAAAGCCGCTTCGTTGTGAAGCCTGAAACACTTTTACCACAGTCGCATCACAAATCACAATTCACAAATCGCAAGCAATTCAAGGTCGCGCCTTATCGGCAAACGTGATTGCTAATTCGCATTGCGGTCCGATGAAATGCCGACTCGATCAAAAGCATCCTCAATGAAGTAATTGATATCTCCAGCTTCATCCGCATGCAAAACATTGTAGGCATGAGCCGCACTGCGAGCATGATACAACTGCTCGCGGAGGTTGAGATCACTCGTGATTGTTCGGGCAAACGCAGCCAAAACTTCCAGATGCCGTTTGCGATCGGTCTGCGGAGTCGCCAACAGCAACACCGCATGAACAGGCCGACCGTCCGGAGCACCCAAATCAATGCCCTGCGAACTGATACCCAGCATGCCGGTCATTTCCCTCGAAGTATCCAGTTCGCAATGGGGAACCATCAGCCCGGACGTCAGACATGTTGACTCTTGTAGTTCGCGAGCCAAAACTTTTTCGACGAATTCACTCTGAGAAATTTCTGGTTTGTCCGTGGTACCGTACAACTTCGCTGCCAGCGAGCGAATGACTTCTTCTTTTGTCGTTCCGGCGAGATTTACCGTGATGTGTTGTTCATCCAGGAAGTCGAGCAACCGCGGCACGTCCATGTTAGCCTCGCCAGCTCGATTCAACGCCATGCGGGCTCCGCCGGGCCCCAACAATTGATTAATCACCAGTGCAGCCAGACCAACCGTCGTCACCGTTGTTGAAATATCCGCGAGCTTCGGATCATTTTGCGCAAGAATAATGAGACCAATCGCAACGCCACCGTGCGGCATTAAGGCCAACCCAAGGTTGTTCCGGACCTTCTTTGGCATGCCAGCGAGTTGCATCGAAACGAACGCGCCGGTGTACTTGCCAATAAATCGAGCCACAAAGAACAGGACGATCAGGCCCAACGCCTTCACGACGAGTGAAAGGTCGAGTTGCATTCCGGCCAGCGTATAAAATGCCGCGAACAGGACGCCTCCGATCGAGTGGAGATAAGCTTCGGCAGATCGCACGGTATCATGCCGGACATTGGTGAGAATGATCCCGGCAAATGTACAAGTCAGAATCCCCGATACGCCGAAACCGGCTGCAGCTCCCCAGGCTCCAAGAATCAGGGCGACCATAATCGGCCCCACGAACGCGGGACTAACAATCGTTCGCGTAAGCAACCATGCAATCAACACGGTAACCGTGCCGACTACGAAGGCGAGCCCGAACTGTTGTGCCACCGATCCAAATGCGGCAGGCCAGGTCGTGTGCCATAGAGCTCCGCCACCGGCGCCTTCTGACAGGTAAGCCGAAGCTAAAGCAAACGCGCCGACAGCAACCATGTCAATCAGCGCGACCGCGGCGACCAATGTTCTGGTGAGAATACCGCGAGCCCGCGCCTCCTGCACCACCAGAACCGTTGTCCCGGGAGCTCCCGCAATGGCGATCGCCGCAAGGACTAGCGCCGATCGCATCGAAATCATATCGGGATTGATCGCGCGGCCAATGAAAAACATCGCAGCCAACACGACCGCCGGAGTCACAATGGCTTCACCGAGCAACAAAAAGGAAAGACGCTTCCCGGAATTTCGTAGACTGGCAAAATGCAGCGCGGCTCCTACTGTAAATGCAATGTAGCCGAGCACGAAGTTCATGTACGGCCCGAAACTTTTTGCCGCGTCGCCTGCAAGCGCCGTGTACATCGAATGGTACGGAGCCGTAGCGCGGATCAGGATACCAGCGAAGATCCAACCGGTGACTTTTGGTAGTTTAAGCTTCGCGATCAGTTCGCCGCTCACGATGCCTACAGCCAAAATAATGGCAAGGTTTAACAGAGGCTGGTCGGCGGGTTGAAATTCGAAATTCATATCGTCAAATTCCAATTGAAAAGGGCCAAAATTCAAGCGCAGACACATGCGTAGCTAACGTCAAAGGGTATATCACAGCCACTATGAGTGCGATACCACCTTGAACTCTCACCATTCGGCATCCGACGCAATTTTCACGCACGACAGCCGATTCCAACGGACCGGGCAACGATCAACAGGTACCAGGTTTTGAAATCTGTCGCATTCATTTTTCCGCACCAACTATTTGACAGTCACCCGGCGCTTCGAGGCGAGCCAGACATCGTCGTCATGATCGAAGACAACCTGTTCTTCGATGACCAGCACCATCCGGCATGGTTTCACAAGCAGAAGCTTTGGCTCCATCGCACATCGATGAAAAGGTACCAATCACAATTGGTCAAAGCCGGTCATGTCGTGAATTACATCGAAAATGCTGATCAGATGGACGCGCTTGACGCGGCGTTCGATGTGGCGCGAAGCACCGGTTCCGGTCCCACCGAAATCGTCGCCTGTGATCCCACGGACTTTCTTCTTGAGAAGCGACTGAAAAGAAAGTGCCACCACGAAGGATGGGATCTGAATCTGCTATCGAACCCAAACTTTATCAACACCGCTGATCAAAATCGCGAGTATCGAAAAACCAAGAAACGCTGGTTTATGGCTGACTTTTACAAGCATCAGCGACGACGAATGGGCGTGCTCATGGAAGGAGACGAACCTGCTGGCGGGAAGTGGAGCTTCGATAGTGAAAATCGCAAGAAAGTCCCCAAGTCGCTACTCGGTGAGATTCCGCGAATTGGCAACCTTGCGACTGATGAAATAGACGAAGCAGCAAAGAGCTACGTACTCGAACATTTCCCGGACAATCCCGGCAATCTCAAACGGTTGATTTATCCAACCACGCATGCCGCCGCCAAAAAATGGCTGGAAGACTTTCTGCAGCAACGTTTTGAACTCTTCGGCATTTACGAGGATGCGATTGTCGAGGGTGAATCATGGCTGTGGCACAGCGTGCTGACTCCGATGCTGAACATCGGCCTGCTTTCGCCACAACAAATCGTCGATCGAGCCGTCGAGTTTGCGAATTCGCAAGACGTCCCCATCAACTCGCTCGAGGGCTTTGTCCGGCAGATTATTGGATGGCGAGAGTTCATGCGAGCCACCTATGAAGACCTCGGCGTTACGATGCGAAACTCGAACCACTGGGAGCATCACCGCAAGGTCCCGAACACGTTCTACGACGCGACGACCGGCATCGGCCCAATCGACGATACCATCTCACGCATCCTCGACACCGGATATTGCCATCATATCGAGCGATTGATGGTGCTCGGTGGATTTATGTTCCTTTGCGAATTTCACCCGAAGGAAATCTATCGCTGGTTCATGGAAATGTTCGTCGACAGTTACGACTGGGTCATGGTGCCGAACGTCTATGCAATGAGCCAACATGCGGACGGCGGCTTGATCACTACCAAGCCGTACTTTTCGGGATCGTCGTACGTTCGCAAGATGAGCAATCACAAGAAAGGCGACTGGTGCGAGATCTGGGACGGGCTTTACTGGCGGTGGATCTGGAATCACGTGGACGAACTCGGCAAGAACCCACGTTGGGCGATGATGTGCAGCATGGCAAGGAAAATGGACAAGGCAAAGATGGATGCCCATCTCAAGAATGCGGAAGGATTCCTGGCAAAGCTCTGACTTAACACTTCGCGTCCGCAAGAATGGCCTCCGCACAGCGGCGGCCGGACGCCATCGCGCCGTTGATCGATGCGGTATCAAAGTAATCACCACAAGCGTAGGCGCCGGGCCGGACGCGAGGCGATTTTTCGACCGGCGAAAGTCCCGGAGGCGACTGAACGGGCAACGCGTATGGAATATCGTAAGTCTTCAGGTGCCGCCAGTCAGCGACTCCCGCACCAAACCACTCCGTCAAATGTTCTCTCACCTGGTCGAGCGTCGATTCACTGTCGAGACACGTCACGGACACCAGCGATTCGCCAGACGTCGAGTACACTCCAGAAACCTGAGTCGGCACGCAGAGATTATTGATCGGGCCACGCCCGTCGCCGTTGAGCATCAGGATCGGCTCGGTGAAGGGCGGAGCGGACGCCGCGAAGTACAGACACTTTACGCTCCGATAGTCGGATGAGACTTCGGCAAGCTCGGCAAGCTGTCCTTTCGCGAATGGCGATTCAGTCGCCATGACAACCACATCTGCCGAATGCTGCTCGCCACTTTCCAGAGTAACCGTCTGCCCATCCAGCTTCTGAACGCGCGTGTCTGTCCTGATCGTCCCTTCCGCAAGTCGCCGGGCGAACTGTCGTGGGATCTCTTCCATTCCCTTGGCCGGAACAGTGACTTCGCTACTCGAGAACATACGAAACAGAAACTCGAACAACCTGCTGGAGGTTTCCAGTTTTTGATCGAGAAAAACGCCGCCGAAAAATGGCCGAAAGAAAGAACGGATCATCGAATCGGAAAATCCGCGATCGTGTAACCACTCCAGAGTGGTACGCTCCTTGTTCTCATACAACTCGGCAATGGTCCCTCGCGATGTCGCCCGACGCACCCCGGCGACTCGCAACTTGTCACCGATTGTTCCCGCAGCCGACATGGCCGTGGCCAGCAGATGTTGAGGCCGACGCCACGGGTCGACAAGTCGATCCGTCTTCCCGTTGATTTGAATCAAAGCACCCGGTTCAAACGACTTGAGATCCAGCGCGTCATAGTCCAACATCGCTTTGGCTTCTGGGTAGCCCGTCAGAAAAACCTGAAATCCACGATCCAGCCGAAAGCCATCAACCACATCGGTGCGAATGCGGCCACCGACCGCATCGGCGGCTTCGAACAGCGATACATTGACTCCGGCGGCTTCAAGCTTGTTGGCGCATACCAACCCGGAAATTCCCCCACCGACAACAATTGCGTCCATCATTCGTTCCTTCAGGACAGTTGCAAAAATTCGCTTGCGTTCTGATGACAGATTCTACTGACAAGATCCCCAACCAGATCAAAATCACCGGGGAGCTCCCCGTGCTCCATCGCATCGCCGACAAAATTGCATAGCACGCGGCGAAAGTACTCATGCCGGGGGAACGACATGAACGATCGAGAATCAGTCAACATGCCAACGAACCGCGAGAGTAATCCAACATTGCCGAGATCGCGCAAATGCGCCTCGATTCCATCCTTCTGGTCCATGTACCACCACGCGGCACCATACTGCACCTTGCCTGGAAAATTGCCTGCCATCGTGGCAAACAGATAATTGTCCCGTGGATTGTTGTTGTAC
>CALHZT010000181.1 GCA_938040995.1 uncultured Pirellulaceae bacterium
ACGTCGACCGCCGGTCAACCGAGCCCGGACCTCAAACTCTTTGGGTCGGACTTCAACGAGCACACGATCTGTCCACCGCGTGGAAGGCTTTCGGACCAGATTCCTGATTTTTTTGAGCTGTGACTTGTGTGGTACGATGAGGCCACCGGCAGGGGTTGTATCGGCCCTCCGGGCCTGAGGAACGCGAGCGAATCACCGAAAAATGTTTTGTGCTCGAAGACGCGACGGAAGGCCATGATCAATAATCTTCGCGCCTTAGCGGCTTTGCGTGAGCCATGCCTCCAGGACCCGCGGCAGCTGGAAAGGTATTTGCGGCTCGGACGGAGCCTCGCCCTCCCGTCGGCCGCTTATGCGCGAAGGCGCTTGACCGTTAGCGGGCGCACAGCGATCATGCCTGACTGTTGTTCCTCGTTCTCTGACATCGGTCACCCAGCTCCGTGACTTCAACGCTCAAACCCGCCTGGCGATTTGCGATTCTTGTCGCGGGCGCGCTCGTCGTTCTATTCGGCCCGGCGCTTCTGGCCAACGAGCATCCGGTATTTCGGGATGGTGGGCACTGGTACGCGCCGCTGTGGCAATGGGCTCGCGACTGCTGGGCGGTTGGTATCGTTCCACTTTGGGATCCGCTGCAGAATCTTGGTGAGTCGCATATTGCGGATGGAACGTCGAGCGTTTTTTACCCCGGAAAGATTCTTTTCGCACTGCCCGGCGGGTTTTCGCGACTGTATACCCTCTTCCTTGCCGTTCACATTGCCATCGCGGGTGCCACCATGTACCGGTTGTGTCGCAACTGGGGATGTTCGCCGACCGCGGCGATGATTGGCGGGTTGTCGTATGCACTAAGCGGGTCGGTTTTCTATCAAATTTACAATGCCCCGTTTCTTATCGGCGCCGCGTGGTTACCACTGGCTCTCGAAGCAACGGTTGAGATCGTTCTTACGCCTGGCATCAAGGCCGCCAGAAAATTCGGAGTCGGCATGTCGTTGATGCTCCTCGGTGGTGACTCACAAACGGCGTATCATGTGCTGCTAATTTTGCTCGCGTTGCTTTTGCTGTCGAAGCGCGAGCGTCAATCTACAGTCCCAGGTTCGAAGTCAAAGTCGATTCTCTTCACCGTCGCGGGAGTCGTTCTGGCGTTGCTGCTATCCGCCGTTCAGCTCTTTCCATCGAGTGGGCGAGTCGCGAATAGTGAGCGTGCCGACTTTGAGCACGCACGAAGCGTATGGGAATTCGCGGGCGGGCAAGCCAGAGATTCCGGCTGGGACGGATTGCTTGCGAACACTGCCAGCGGGACGCATCATCATCGCGTGTTCGAGTTTAGTGTTGGACCATGGCGGTTGGCCGAGCTCGCGCTACCCAATGTGTTCGGCTATCTGATGCCGCAACATTCCCGTTGGCTGGAGGCATTACCTGGCGAAGGTCGTACGTGGACTCCCAGTCTCTACTTTGGGCTGATCCCATTGGGCTGCGTTGTTGTTGCGTTTGCGAATAGAAGGCAGTTGGACCGTCGAGTCCGCTGGATGCTCCGCGTCGCGACGTTCTTTCTTCTTGCTGCGATGGGCGTTTACGGTTTGGGTTGGCTGCTGCGTGAAATCAGTTCAGTCGCTGGGGGGTGGGATCCGCCATTCGGACCTGCGTTTGGCGGTCTGTACTGGTTGATGACCGTGCTCTTGCCCGGCTATGTCTACTTTCGTTATCCGGCCAAGCTGTGGGTGATTGTCGCGGCGGGGCTTGCGGTGGTTGCAGCCGCCGGTTGGGACAGAGTTTACGATTCGGATCACGAACAGCGGAATCAGAATCAGCCGCCAAGCGATTCATCGGAACAAACTCGCCGACGTCTGGCAGTCTGGTTCTTGCGGTGGGCGATCGTTTCGGTCATTGCACTTTTCGTGTGGTTCTTTCTGCTGCCTGTCATCTTGCCGGATGCGTTGGCGAACCTGACCGATCGGACCTTCGGGCCAATTCAGGAAAATCTTGTTCGCACAGTCGTTCTTACATCATTGGCCAGTTCCGCGGCGGTCAGCTTTGTCGCGTGGTTTCTGCTCAGGGGATCTCGTGAATCAAAACCTGCAGGCAACTGGCGGGCGACGGGACTCTTGTTGTTGGTGATGGTTGACCTCGTTGTCGCCGTTCGTCCGCACCTGGTTACGGGCCGACTTCCCAACTTAGAAGTGAAGTCTTCGTCCGTTGTTTCGGCAACGCCACCCATTCGAAAGTACCGAACTGCCGAGATGAAGCAGCGTCCTTCCGGGTGGGCGACGGAATCATCGGCAAAACGCATGCGGCAAGTCGTCGAATGGGATGCAAAACGCCTTGCGCCGCAGTATCACCACCAGTTGGGAACCGGGCTTGTCAATTCGCGCACGTCGATTGACTCTCGAGACTGGGGGACGATTCTCAACTCGGCGAGCCGGCTGCCAAGCGAACAGTTTGGCGAATTTTTGAACGTCGTTGGTGTTGGAGATTCGAACCGCGCATGGCTCGTGCATGACATCGAAACGGTGGAAGCATCCGCTGACATGAATGACGTCTGGTTTCCCGATGGATCGCGAGGAGGTTTGCGCGATTTTCGAAAGCAGGCCACGCTAGATGATACGTCTTTCCTACCAGCCACTCTCGCGCCCGCAGAAACCACCGATAGCCAACCAGATGCAGAGTGCCAGATCGTTCACTATTCGCCCAATGCGATTGAAATCAAAGTGCGATCGCCCTCCGCTGCTCTACTCGTCCTCAGCGAAACTTTTGATCCCGGTTGGCGAGCCAGAGTTTGGAC
>CALHZT010000182.1 GCA_938040995.1 uncultured Pirellulaceae bacterium
GGCCGTCGCCGATATGTTCGCGATATCAACTCACGAAACAAGACGTTGAAGAATGCCGCTGAGCGGCTGGCGATGAACAGTCCGCTGCAGGGCACTGCTGCCGACATGCTCAAGCTCGCGATGATCAAAGTGCATCGCGCGCTGGAAGAAGGTGGATTCGCAACAAAGATGTTGCTAACCGTTCACGATGAAATCGTATTCGACATGCTCAAGACCGAAGAAGAATCTGTAAAGCCAGTCATCGAAGAGTGCATGCGCACCGCATTGCCAATGGACGTTCCAATCGTGATCGAAATGGGCACAGGCGAGAATTGGCTGGAAGCTCATTAGAGCACTTTGGCATTTTTCGTGTCTTCAGTCATCGTAAAAGAAGAACCGCTGATGAACGCGAATGGACGCGGATAAAAAGGGAATGACATCCGCGTTTATCTGCGTCCATCCGTGGTCAAAACAATTAGCCAGTTTTCGCTGCAAGGTCCTGAGCGACTGCCTATCGTTATCGAAATGGGCGCTGGCGAAGACTGGCTCGAGGCCCACTAAGTCCTGCTGCTTTCTCTTGCCGTCGGATTTTTGTGATCGGTGACTTTCTCGCTTTGTCATGCGCACGTCGCTCGCAGGCTCGGGGGGGCTGGCTGTAGCTTTAAGAGGGGCTTGGTTGGTCATTGCTGACAGGCTACGGTCATTGTTGATCGTGATGGGAATTGCCCCTTCGCAGATCACTTTGATTTCTATCGAAAAAATTCCCTGTCGCAGCCAACAGTTCACTGGAGTTTGACTTGAATAGCATGTTCTCTCACGGGGCCAAAGCCCTGTTCGTGTCTCTGTGCTTTGCTTCGCTTTCTGCTGGTCAGTATGTACCTGATGCCGTCGATGCTCCGTTTTCCGTTCGTGCTGGCGTGTTCGCATCACAGCTGCCGTTCGAAACGGTTGTCAGATCACCGTCGTTCATTCAGCGAATTGGCGCGACCGATCAGATTCCGCATCCAGGCGGGGGCGGTCGTACGGTAGTAACGACGTTGGGCGGCTCGGTTCTCACGCTGGATTCGTCAGGGCAGGTCTCGGGCTCGTTTCTCGATCTTTCGACGGCCGGATCGGTAAGCGAGAACCCGGACTATTTCTGGGGGACTGCTCATGGCGTAACGGCGATGGCATTTCATCCCGACTATGCGAATCCTGGAGCACAGGGGCATCGCAAGTTTTACATCGTTGAGACGGAAACGTTGAATGCCGGTACGCCTGACTTTTTTGAATCGGAAGCCTTTAGCAACAACGCTCCCGGTGGTATCGATGGGCAACATGATGAGGTGCTTTACGAGTACACAATGTCGTCGGTTGGTAGCGACGTTTGCGACGCGGGTTGTGCAGCGACGAAACGCGAAGTGATGCGTGTCGCCCAGCCAGCGTGGCACCACAATATTGGAGACATCGAATTCGACGCCAACAACTTGCTATATATCTCTGCTGGCGATGGCGGTGTTGATTCACCGCCTGGTTTTCTTTTTTCGAACAATTCTCAGCGGCTGGACAGGTTCTTCGGGAAGATCCACCGCATTGATCCGTTCGGATCGAATAGTGCAAACGGGCAGTATGGCATACCGGCGTCGAATCCGTTTGCCGATGGTCCAGGAGGCAATGTAGATGAGATCTATGCCTATGGGCTGCGAAATCCATATCGCCTGGATTTTGATCCGGTTACCGGAGACCTCTTTGCTTCTGAGACAGGAGAAGTAAGCATTGAAAGTGTGAATCGAATCCAGCAAGGCGGCAATCACGGCTGGAATGAAAAAGAGGGGAGCTTTCTCTACCGCGAGTCAGATCGGTCGGTTTCACCGGATGTCGATGCCAATGGTAATGGGATCGGTGATGTTGCGGAGCAGATGGGGCTTATTGATCCCGTTTTCGAATACGATCGGGATGATGGGGCTGCGATTATCGGTGGCGTCTTTTATCGCGGAACGCGGATTCCCGAATTGCAGGGCATGTATGTCTTTGCGGACCATGGAGGACTTGCCACGTCCGCGAGAAACGGCAAGCTCTTCTATGGAGATCCGGCAACAGGGCAGGTCTTCAATTTCCAGTTTGAGAACGACTACTTTCCTTTACCGCTCAATAACGAAGGCAATCCGCTGCCCTTCGAAATCCATAGCGTGGCGACAGACGCCGACGGTGAAATTACCGTGTTGGGGATGATTCAGAATGCTGATGGGACGTTTGAATCGACTGCCATACGGATTGCACCGTCGTTGTCCTCAGACTTTGATGGCGATGGCGAGTTCGGCTGCCCGGACGTTGACGGGTTGGTTGCCGCGATCGCTGGTGGTAGTGGTCCGTTGCAATTCGACCTCACGGCTGACGGAGAAGTTGATCAGGATGATTTGAATGCGTGGTTATCGGAAGCAGGCGAGGAAGAGCTTGCGTCGGGCAATGCATTCCTGCACGGCGATGCGAATCTGGATGGTGTCGTGGACGGGTCGGATTTCAACGTTTGGAATAGCAACAAATTCACCTCGACTGCTGCTTGGTGCTCGGGGGACTTCAATGCAGACGGAGTTGTTGATGGGTCGGATTTCAACATCTGGAACGCCAACAAGTTCACCAGTTCAGCGGACAGCGTTTCCGCCGTGCCCGAACCTCAATCGGCACTCTACCTCTGTCTTGGCGTGGTTGGGTTGTTGTTGACGCGACGAAATCGATGTCAGTCAAAACGGCGCTAGTACCTGTGAATCGATGTCTGTCGATCTTTGGGGCCTTCGAGAAATTTTTGCGGCTTACCGACGTTGTCGAGCGTCGGCTTCGTTTGACAGACTGACCAGCAACATCTCCATCGCGTGCCTTGCACGGTGTGGTTGGGAATGGGTTCCTTTCAGCTGCAGGTCCGCTTCGAGCAGCTTTGCGTAGAGTTTGCCGGCTCGATCGCGGCCGATTTGACGAAGTTGATTTTCTGCCTGCTTAAGGGCGCCCTGCGGGTACTTGCGAAAGCCGGCGGAAAGCAAGGCCTCTCCAAGATTGGGGCGACGGCCTTCGTTCTCCATCGACTGGACGGCTCGAGTCGCCGCTGCGAAGCGGCGCAGGGACCAGGAGAACGCGCCGAACAGAGCCTGCGGATGTTCGCCGGACATAAGCATGCGATCCAGCTGAACGAGTGCTTCCGCGGCGTTTCCATCGCATGCCGCATCCAGCAAGTCCCATGTCGTCCTGGTGCGCCATCCACCGACGATCTCGACGACGGATTCCGGGCTAACTTCTGCTTTGGGGTCTTCGACCGACAGCGCCAACTTGGCAAGATCCTGATTAATCTTGCCGATATCCATGCCTACCAAATCAAGCAATTGCTGAGTCGCGGTAGATTTCAGTTTGAGTCCGTGTTCTTTTTTTGCCCAGCTGGTAATCCACTTGTTGAGTTTGGTGGTGTCGACCGATTTGGATTTCCCCGACTTGCGTTCAGGCGGTTTGCAGGCGATCACGATTCCAGATTCGGCAATCATTTTTGCCAGTCGCGTATTGCCGGGAAACGTTTTGACGTCAAGGATCAAAGTTGACGACTTGGATGGACTGGAAGCATAGTCTTCGAGTTGCGATCGATGTTTGCTGACAAATTCGTCGGCTCGACGCAATATTACCGTGCGTTTCTCGGGCCCAAACAGGGACGCGGTTGCCAATTCATCAGCGACGTCGACCCACGTAAGCTGGGCGCCTTCCAGCTGAGTCGCCGGGAAATCGTCATCGTCATCCTGGAGTATCTTGTCGATCTCTTTCAGGCAAAGCTGCTTGAGAAACGACTCGTCGCCGAATAGCACGCAAACCGCCGGTAACTCATCCGGCGGAGTCGAGAGAAAGTCAAAAGCGTGTGGCGTTCGTTCCATCTCCAGATTGTATCAGGCGGGGCGATGTCGACGAGAGCCCAATGAGCTGCTACCGCGTGCATTACGCGACTTGAGGTCGTCGGAGTATCGTTGGCAGCCTGCCGTTAACCGAAGTGCAGCCTGCCACTAACCGAAGTGCAGCCTGCCAATGCCTATTTGCCGGCTTCAACCTGATGGCTGGCTGGTCGAAAACCACGGATGTGTCCTTGTGGTGCCAAGCCTTCTGCCTTGATTGGTTCGCTCAGAGTCTGAGTCGCGACATTGCCGGCTCGATCACGAGCGCGGATCTGAAGATAGATTCCGCTGGGCACCCGATCGCCGGCTTTCCAGTCGTACTGCCCGGTGTTTGCGAGATTGTCGGCGATCAGTCGCCATGGACCGGTTGGCGCGTCACTGTACAAAAGAGAGATCGGGCTCGGGAAGAGATCTTCGTCCTCGGCTTCCCAGGTAATCGCGAGTTTGCCTTGCTCGTTGCCTCGTCCGTAAACGGCGGATCGAATGGCAACTGTGGGTGGCGTCTTGTCGACTCGAATCCAGATGTCGGCAGGATCGCCGGGCATTGGCGGCCGCATCGTGAGGCCTTCACGCGATTGAACAAGCAACCGGAATCCATACATGCCGTCGTCGTTGACGCGAGCCAGGTAGGGACTGATGCGATCGTCGTCGTCACCATGGTGATGCCACGACTGACCGCCGTCGTCGGTATACCAGACCTCGACACGATGGACCTTTTCGGCGTTGCTGGCGTCCACCGAATAATCGAGATGGAACTTTCGTGAATTGGAAATTCGCCAGTCAACGGGGTGGGCCATACCGGATGGCGAATCGTTCGGTTCGTTCGCTGGTTGATACTGGCTTTCGAGTGTCTCCGCTTCAGACGCTGGCGCCGGTGGCAGTGGTTCGAAACTGCTGGCGACGGGTGGATTTGGATTGACGGATCGTCCGATGGCTGGAGTCGGTGTGAGTGGCGGCACTTGAGACCACGTTGGTGTCGGCGTCGGCAACTCGGTTCCTGCGGTGGTCGATGATTTTGGAGGACGAAGCGGGTTGAAGGGTAGTTGCGGCGCCGAAGGTGCAATTTGCGGCGCCGGCAAGGGGCTGAGTGCCGGCTGCGGTTGAGCCGAACCTTGTTGGGCAGGATCGGGTAGTTGAGACGCTGGATTTGGGAGTTGGTTCACATGGGGATTCGGAATGGCGTTCGGAATCGAGTTCGGAGCCACCGGCTTTGGTGTCGTTTTCGGAATCACCCACGGGTTTGCTTCTGCCGTCGCTGGGTAGTTGGCACTTGGCGTCGAGTCGGCTTGTGAATTTGCGGGAGCCGGCGTCGGCGTCCAGTACTGATTCGTCATGACGGCTGGGCCGCCACTTTTCGGAGCCGCCGAGACGACCGGTAGCCGGCTTGCCGGCTTGATCGACGGGCTGCCAGTTGGCGATTTTGCAACTTCGACCGTTGGCAACGGGGCAGGCAACGGCACAATAGTATTCTTGGCGGCATCGCTGGATGCGATCTGCCTTTCAATGACGGTAAGATTGTCGGCTTTGTCACGAGCTTCCGCACGGATGAAGATGTCCTCGGCCGTGCGCGGCAACGACCAATCGACTTCACCGACGATGGTTCCGTCCGCTTTGACGGTCGAACCGCCGTGGATACTTAAGGCTTGCCACGGCCCTTTCGCACCCGTCTTGTATTCGATTCTTACGGAAGCCGGAACGCAGTTGGCGTCCAGTATTCGCCAGTTCGCGTGCACCTGTCCTGGCGTCGCCGCGTCCGCCGTGAGCTCAAATTGCGGCTGGGTCTGATCGACGATAACCTTCATTTGCGGCGCGTGCTTCTTTCGCGAAGTCGCTTTGCCATTCATATCGAGAGTGCGAATGGAGAACCAGTATTCCCCGTCGGCTCCGGCGCGGAAGCTAAACCGGTTCTCGGTTGGGCCGCGCTGCTGATACAGAGTCCAGTTTTCACCTTTGTCACCGCTGACAAACAACTCCACAACACCTGCCTGGTGCTCTTCGGCCGGAGTCGTAAATGGAATGAAGAAGGTGTTGTTTTTGGTGATGAGCGGTTGGTCCGCGAATGATGTCGACACGGACGCGGCGAGTAGCGTGGCGAGAGCGCAAACGACGGGCCATGTGCGAGTCGGCACGCAGTGGTTCATCTTTGGCGACGGCTTGGAAGCTTGCATTGCCACAACAACTCGGGTTCATGCGACTTAAAATGGGACGGCCTCAGACAGACCTTCCAACCTGGGAGGTATCGGCGTGCGCATTCTGCGGCTTGAAGAAGATTTGCGCGTGTGGCAAGGCAGGGGAGCTACGTTGCCAGGGAAGTCGCTTTAGGATGGTCCTGCGCCGGCAATGCTGTGACAGCGTTGCGTGCTAGTTGGCGTTTGCTTCCGGTTCCCACGGGGAAGTATCAATCGACTCGCCGCCGCCTCTAGTCGCCATGCCTTGCAGCTCTTCGGGTGGCGTAAAATCATCTACATGCCGGACCCGTCCATCCGCCGTCAGCACGTGAATGCCAGTCGTACTATGGTGGCTGCCGATTCCCTTGTCTGTGTTAATCGTCCAAGTCATGGAAGCTGCTGACAAATCCACCGGCTCCATCCAGTGCACATCGGTATCTGCGACTTCGATCACGAGGAGCGTGTCCGAAAGCTTGTCGGTGATCTCTTCCGGTTTTCGCTCCGTTGGACCGTCGAACACCAGAGTCGGACCGCAAATTACCATGTAGCTTGTTTCATCCCTCGTTGCATCCAGATCGGGGCAATTGAACACCTCCGGCATCTTGCTGCCGACGGCTCGCATGTTTGCCTGATCGTCCCAGGGCACGGACATATCATATTTTGAAAAGAGACTTTGCTCGCCAAGGTAGGGCAGCAGCAGGACTCGCCAACTGTGCATCGGCTTGCCGTTTTTGTCGACCGTATATGCCGGCGGGTAGTGCCCCTTTTCCTTGACGTAGGCCTCGATCGCGACATGAATTCGCTCGAGGTTCGCTGCACAGGATGCCGGCGGCGGGACCGTCCGTCCGAGAAACGGAATCGACTCCGGTTGAAGTGCCGAGACGAAAATGACGCCAAAGATGCCAAGGAAGACAACCAGAAGGCCAATCGAAGAGACGAGAAACGTCAGCGCCTTGGTGAGCTTCTTCGCGTTCGAAGGTCTGACCTTCTTAATGTTTGCCAGATCCGGGATCGTTACTGGTTTGCGGCAGGCGGCGCAAGGGCCATTCTGGCCGGCGTAGTCGGCGGCGACTTCGGTATAGGTGCCGCAGTGAGGGCATGTGAAGGGAATGGTCTTCATGCGAGTCGATTGTCTGAAGGCGAGGTTGAAAGTAATTCTGGCAACATAGGAGTGCAGCCACGTAACTTCGATTCCCTGTCGACGACTTATTCTAACCCGGCCTCATAGACTTCGCGAATACGAGCGTAATGTCGCGATTCGCAGCCGCCTGGCGGACAGCCGGGGAATTTTTCTCAGCAGGACTCAGGCCCTTTCGCAGCAAACTCCGAGCCATTTTTCGGCTGGCGACCCGATGTCGGGCTCGTCCGCAATGGACGAGTCGAGGGATGTTGTAGATAATTGGTTAAGCCGTATGGGTTATGCGGCTGTTGATACCTGAGTAAGTAGTTTCGGTTGTTGGTCATTCGAGATGGAAATATTGCAAGGGCCGGTTCCAAAGGCCATCGTCTGGATCACGATCGCCATCATTCTTGGCGTGATTGGCTTTTATTTTGCGCAAAGATTTCGGGATGAACCGGATCTAGAGAATAGCACTTCCGACCACCTTTCTAATTTCAGAGAAATGAAACAGCGAGGTGTCCTGGACGATAAGGAATTCCGAAACATTAAGACCATGCTAAGCGAAAAGCTGGCAGACCAGGTGAAGGACAGCGACAACGAGATTGCGGATTAGGTTCCCATTTGCAGCGACGTGACAGCGATCAATTCCGCGGCTTTTGCGGGATGCGTCCAGTCGAACGGCAGTAAAAATTAACATGCTATCAACGCATGCCGATTGTCGATGCTCCACCCTATGGCGGCTCGATGAACCAACAGAAAGTCGTCTACGTATAGTGCTCGGGACAAGAACGGACATGGAAGCCCTTATGGGCCATGATCAACGACCTTACCGTCGCCTGATCGGCCACGCGAGCAGCACCAGGGATTTGTTAAAAATCGATGGCCGATGCATCGTTGCGAGAGCAACGACAGGTGTCCGAAAGGAGAAGTAATGCCTTCAGGTAAGGATGGTAACGGTACCCGCCGAAGTGGGAGCACGACCAAGAAGAACGCTTTCTGTTCTTTTTGTCGAAAGAGCTACCGCGATGTGGGACCACTCGTTGAAGGTCCGGGCGACGTGTATATCTGTGGTGAGTGTATTGACCTCTGTCAGTCCATTCTCGATCAGGAACAAAAGCGTCGCGGAACAACCAAACAACTCTTTAACAAGATCCCGACTCCACGCGAAATCGTGGCAGATCTGGATGAATACGTCATTGGCCAACACCAGGCCAAGCGCGTTCTTGCTGTTGCTGTTCACAATCACTACAAGCGACTCTCGCTTGGCATGGACAGCCCCGGGATTGATATCGAAAAGTCGAATATCCTTCTGGTCGGCCCGACTGGTTGCGGAAAGACTCTTCTTGCCCGAACGCTGGCCAGGGTGCTCAACGTACCCTTTGCAATTGGTGATGCGACAACTCTCACCGAAGCCGGCTATGTCGGTGAAGATGTCGAGAACCTGTTGCTGAAGCTGTTGCACGCTGCCGACTTTGATATCGAAGCCGCCCAGCGAGGTATCTTGTATATCGACGAGATCGACAAGATTGGAAAGACGAGCAACAACGTCTCGATCACGCGGGATGTTTCGGGCGAAGGCGTTCAGCAGGCACTTCTCAAGATGCTCGAAGGCACGACCGCCAACGTTCCACCGCAAGGCGGACGGAAGCATCCTGAGCAGCAGTATATCCAGATGGATACGACGAACATCCTGTTCATCTGCGGTGGTACTTTTGTCGGCATCGACGAGATCATTCGCAAACGACTTGGCAAGCGTTCGATCGGATTTGGTCAGGACGCCAACGAAGGCAACGAACAGGAACTGGCGGAATTGCTGCCGCAAGTCACCAGTGACGACATCCTCGAGTTCGGATTGATTCCGGAGCTTGTCGGACGTCTGCCCGTTAACTGTGCGTTGACTCCATTGAATGCAGAAGGCATGGTTCGGGTTCTTACCGAGCCGAAGAATGCTCTCGTGAAGCAGTACGAGACGCTCTTCGAAATGGAGAATAGCGAACTGCAGTTCACCGATGGAGCCCTGGTCGCAATCGCCGAGAAAGCCATGTCGAAAGATACCGGTGCTCGTGGCCTGCGTTCGATTATCGAAGATGTCATGCTCGACATCATGTTCGAACTGCCTGATCAGAAGGACGGAGCCAAGTACGTCATCACTGAAGATGTCGTAAGTGGCAAAGAGGCCCTTTTCAAAGTGGCCGATCCAAAATCGAAGAGTGCCTAGGCAAGAACGTCTGGAGCATGAGTGTCCGGAGCATGAGTGTCCGGAGCGTTTGGTTTGGGCAAATCTGAATACCAAAAAAAACAAGGGACGAGCATTCGCTCGTCCCTTGTTTTGTTCGTTTGGTTTCGAAGGCCTACCGCTTCGCTGGTGCCTTCGTCGCGATAGCTGGAAACGCTATGCGCTACGCTTGCGAATCATCAGGCAACAACACAGAGAAGCGAGTCCCAGCATCGCCAAAGCGTTCGGCTCTGGCACCTCGAGGATTTTCAGCTGTACTGCTCCAACGTCGGCAGTTCCGTTGTTCACTAAATCGTAGGTTCCAAGAATCAGATTGGCGGAAAAATCCAAAGTAGCAAGGTTGAAAACGTCAGGATTGGCGCTACTCAGGTCACCACCGACCGTCCAGCCTGGGTCGCTGATCAAGATCTGATCCTCTGAGAGGAAAAGTCCAGGCAAAAAGTCGAGGGCGCCGATCGTACCACCAGCAATGACTGGCTGTGGCGTCAAGTTTTGTGTGCCGTTGGCTAAGCCAACCGTGTGAAAATCATCACCCGCCATCGCGGAATACTGAAAATCGCCACCAGCGAGAAGCATTCCGCTACCCATGAATTCCACGTTCGTAGAGCCATCGGCAGCCTCGGTCAGCGTAATCATCAAATCTGCGTTGGCAGATTGGACGCAAGCGAGCGATAGAATCGCGATCATAGCCGCGATAGAAAAGAAACGATTTGTAAAAGGCATTGGCTTCTCCCAACATAGAAAAATTCGGTAAATGAGACGTTGGCCCTTAGTATATCTGGCCCAGAAGAAAGAAAACGAAGAAAGCGGAAATTTTACCCAATTTCGACATCGTTTCCACAGATTCCCCGTCCCTGCACCGTTATTTCGGGCCCCAGAAGTGCAGGAATGACCGCGAGCGGAAATGTTCGTAAAACTACAATCCTGCTCACTAAGGATCGTTCGATCAATTAGTGTCGAATCTTCGCTCATGACGACTCACTTGACGGCCTAAGGCAGCCTATGGCCGTCTTCCCCGCGAACGCGGGGACCCAGTGACACCACTCGAAGCGTATCAACGCTCAACGTCTTTCCCTGCATCAAGAAGTCGATCCGATTCAATGGATTCCCGCTTGCGCGGGAAAGACGGTGGAAGATCAGGCAGTAATTTCTCGAACGATCCCAAAGACTTTAGAGAATGTGGCTTAAGATATGGCGGGCGATATCCTGCCAATGAGCCGGATTCGGCTGCGAAATACGTCGCCACGCGCCCTGAGTTTGCTAAATGCAGTGTGTGCGGGTCAGCCGCAAAGGCAGGGGCGGTACGATCACGCTTGAATTCTTTCGCCGCTGTAGAACACCGTAATTGCAGATCTACTTCCAAATCCCGGAAGTCAAGCCGATATAGATGGCACCAACCACGAGGGAAGTAAGCAAAGCACCGCCCAGGTAATCGCGAATGCGAAGCCAGCGGATCAACCGGCGTTTCCGTTCATAATACGCGTCGTAGTCACCGGCCATTGCGAACGCATCGATCATCGCGACTCTTCCCGTACTCGTGGAGCTGGGGTAGTAATTCTTCGTCTGCCTTGCCTGCTTTGGTTGATCTGCAAGGCCGGTTTGCTCCGTATGATGTTTTTGTTTTGAACTGCATTCTGCGCAGTAAACATCAGAGCTTGTTGCTGCGTTTCCGCACGTTTTGCAGACTCGCAGTGGCGATCCAGTCGCTGTAATCATAGGTACATCCGTGAAATTGTTGTGACTTTCTTCAGCCCGTCACTCTTTGGCCAGCTTTTGAAGAATTTCGATTCCGTTTTTGATTGTTTCGTTGCTTGCTGCGTAGGAGATTCGGAAATGCGAATCATGGCGACTGAAAATGTTGCCCGGAATGATCAGCAAATTATTCTCGATGGCTTTGGTGACGAACTCGGTGCCGGTGCCCGATGGGGCTTTCGGATAGAGGTAGAACGCACCGCCAGGTTTTGCAAACTCGTAGTGATCTTTCAGGCCATCGATCAGCATGTCGCGTTTGTCTTTGTACGCCGTTTTGTATTCGGCAATGCTTCGGTCCATCGCTGCGACTCCTGCCCACTGAGCTGGCTGCGGCGCGCAAACGAACGAGTATTGCTGAAGCTTTACCATCGTGTCGATGATTTCAGCGGGGCCATGGCCGAAACCCAGTCGCCATCCCGTCATCGCATGGCTTTTGGAAAAACCGTCGATCACCAGTGTTTCAGGGTTAAACGAGGCGGGTGACTGAAAGTCGCCGTCGTAGCAAAATTCGCGATAGATCTCGTCGGACAAAAGGACGATGTTTCGTTTTGCGCACAGCTCCGAGATCGCCCTGATTTCTTCTTCCGTGGCGACCACGCCCGTTGGATTTGCAGGGCTATTCAGGAGCAGAAGTTTCGTGCGGTCCGTGATTGCATCGGCGACTTGATCAAGATCGATGCGGAAGTCCGGATGGGTGTCGACGAGTACCGGTGTTCCACCGACCAGTTGAACGAGCGGTTCGTACATGACAAAGTACGGGTCAAAAATGATGACTTCGTCGCCGGGATTCACAAGCGAGAGCATGGCGAGCACCAACCCGCCACTCGTGCCGGAGCTGACGAATACTTTGCGATCCTCGTGACCGTACTGCTCGTCAATTTGCGCTTGCAGCTTTTCGCGTAGTGCCGGGATACCCTGAGTGAGAGCATAGCCGTTCTTGCCGTCCTTGATCGCCGCGATGCAGGCTTCGCTGACTTCGGCTGGCACGTCAAAATCTGGTTGGCCGATGGAGAGGTTGACCGGGTCTTTCAGAGTCGCAGCGAGATCGAAGACCTTTCGAATGCCGCTGCTGTCGAACGTGCGGGTGCGGTCGGCGACCCATGATTTGCGTGAAGTCAGATTCATAGTCATTCTCTGCTATTTATTTTAACGCTTCCTGCACAAGAAGCACGTATCCCGAACTTGGGTTAGGTAGTACCCTCAACGATACTAGCACCCCTTTTCTGTGGAATGAAGAGCTTGAGTAACCGTTCACACTGGTAAGGGGCTGGCTCAATTTTTCGGCGGCAAACTGACTTATTTCGCTTTGCGGACAAACGCCGAAAATTTGTGCCTGACCCTCTCGAACCTGAGGAAACGTCAATATCCGTGAACGGTTACGAGTTTGACAACGTTCCCCGCCATGCAGAAGGGGCGGCCTGCCGGCGGAGGGAATTGCTACCTGGAGGGCCGGCGGCGTAGAAAGGAAATGGCGGAAAATGCCTGATACTGCGAACATTGTGCCTTCTGTGATGTCCGGTAAGTTTGCACGATTTGCTATCGGCTCATGCCGGCGGCCAACAATGGAGTCCTGAACGGAAGAGTCTTCTTGTGGATTTTCCGACCGTCCGAACCTTGAAGTGCCTGGTCCGCCTGTCGATCGGCTGGATAGGGATAACCGTACCTGGATCCAGTAGGCGATCGAGTTCGTTCTCCAGCCGGCGGCCTGTCGACTTTGCCACTGTGAAGAATTACCACTCGATCGTAGAACTATTCGGCGGATAGAGTTTGATATACCTGATTCTGTTTATCGTTTTCTCTTCGGTGTTCGGTTTGTGCGTCAAATGGGTTCACCAGCGCGGCACCGAGGACATCATCTCGATCGGCGCGATCAATTACATTTGCGCCGCGATTTTCTTTTTGCCGGTGTTCTTATTCTCGACGCCACAGACGGGCGAACCGATGGCCGTTTTGCTCGGTGGTGGAATGGGCCTGGCGTACTTCATCGCGTTTTTCTTCGTGGTCTACTGTGTGCGAGTCGTTGGAGTGACGGCTTCGACGGTGGTTGGTTCGCTGGCGCTGTTGATGCCAATTCTTTACGCTGCGGTCTGGTATGGAGAGATTCCCAATCCGGTTCAGATTGCGGGTATCGCGCTCGCCTTGCTCACACTGCTGTTGATCGGAATCAAGCCGCAAGCCAATCTAGAATCCAGCGCCGGCGAAAAGCCTGCCGAATCTCGCGGCAAGTTTGCGCAATGGACTCCGTCGCTGCTGTTGTTCGGTTTTTTTATACTTTGTGGCGTCAGTCGCGTTACGCAGGAGGCGTTCCAGTTCGAATCCGTTGCTGATCAGAAACCGACATTTGTCCTGAGCGCATTCGTTGTGGCAGGAATTCCATCGCTGCTGATTTTGCTGTTTCGCCGTCGCCGCATCAAAAAAATGGAATGGATGATTGGCATCCTGATGGGCGTTTGCAATGCGACTCAGACGTTTCTGATTCTGCTGGCTTTGCAGCACATCAAGGGCTACATCGTATTTCCGCTCAGTAGCGCGGGAGGCATCGTCTTTACGATGTTGGTGGCAACGAAGTTGCTTGGCGAACGGCTCAGCAAGAGAGCCGTCTGGGGAATTGCGATCGCAGTCATCGCGCTGGTCCTTCTCAACTGGGAAATGCCGGCGCCGGTTACTAGATCGCTACTTTACAATGCACTCGAATTGAATGACTCCGCCTTCACCAGGTTCGAGTGCTTCGCTGACATCCCAGCGTAACTGCAGGGCGTCTTCTTCCTGATTCGTCACGAAATCGTACTCGACGGAACACTCTTCGCTGTCGTCAACATATTTCAATCGACTGGTTAACATATCGAGAATGGTGATATTGCCAATTGCCTGATCGCCGATATTCTCAAACTGGATTGTGAAGCTGATAGTCTCGCCAGGAGTGGCCGCACAGACCGAAGCCTTTTTGATCAGTCGCAATTTCGACGGCCCATCAGGCATCTCGTAGATAACGGTTTCCTGCCCGCCAACGACACCCGTTCGTACAAACGCACCGCCGTTCTCGAGAGTGACTTGAGCCATTTCGACGTTCGACCAGGTATGGGCGGTGTCGGATCCATCAAGCAGGATCGGCGAATCCATCTGGTCATAGATACCCGCCGTAGTAACCTCAAGGTTCTCATATGGCAGCAGCTGATTTCGCGATTCCTGCGGAGCGTCGATGTCGTCGATCAGGATTCCCCGGTCGTTTTGCTGGACGCTCAGCCCCATCTTCGTGCCAACGGCCCGTACCGTTGCCAGTGGCTGTTTGACGGCTCCGGCCTCGAGGTTCCCGATGTAATCAGAACTGCCGACGAAAGAGGCGGAAGCGTACGGCGAACTTCTTTGTTCGCTAACAAGTACGTTTCGAACCTGGCGGACAGCGGCGAACCGGGGCGCGTACACGTGTGCCCTGTTGCTGGACACGATTTCCACGTCGCCCGACAGCGTGTCAAAATGTGCAATGGTATCTTCGACTTCGAGCCCTTTGAGGTTCCACTTTCCGTCGACTTCGGCGCGGAGTCCACCATCGCCGCCATCGCTGACGTATTCTTCTCGTGAACGACCCCACTCATCCCCGCTGGAAGTTTGGCAAGCGGCGGTCGGTGTTGTCTTGTCTGCGATCGAAAAATCGTGGGTCACCGGGTCAACGGTTACCGAGACGTTGGCAAAGTCGTCGGTGACATCGATAATGGCGACTGCAGGAACCAGCGATGGATCGTGATTCAAGTTGTTATGCAGTTCAAACTCGGCGGATGTTTGCTGTATCGAATTGGCCAGAACGCGGTCGTCAACGTGATGGGCGTTGTAGATTCGTTCGGCGTCGGCAAGCTGCCTGGCGGGTAACCTTCGCGGCTGGTCCGGTGATGTCTCGCCGAGATCTTCTTCCAGCGATGCGGTCCAGTCACTCAGTTCGACCAAGCCGCCATTTAATTGAAAAGGCGTGCTACATCCCGTGTTGGTCGCCGCGAACAAAGCGGCAAGCAACAGGGCGGGTAACGTCAGCCGTGTGCGATTTACTTTTTCCATGACGCCCTCCTTGCTTTGGGACGATTCCAGCCGGCATTTCTCGATGGTGTTGTCTTGATCGGCTTGGGTAATTGGACGGGTGCTGCGTTCTTAACCGGTGGGAGCTCTTTCACGGGGGCGACACTCCCAATGGGTGCTACACTCCCAATAGGCGCGAAATTTTCGGATGGCGCCAAAGTCTGCACCTGCGCGAGCTCCTGCACCGGCGCAAGACTTTGTACCGGCGCAAGATTCTCGTCAGTCGCTACAAACTCAAAAGGCTTTGACGTTTCGGGACTTGCTTGAGGAGCAACTGGAGCCACGTCTCCCATTTCGAATTCGTAGCTCTTGATCAGGCTGGCTTCGGTTGGAAGTTCTTCTTTCGCAACTTCCAGTTCGGCGAACTCCTGTTGAGCAATTTCTTCTCTTGGGATCCTTGGCATTTTCTCCAAGGCTGCCAGCGGAACGCCGCTGCCGTAACGCATCATCGGAGGCGATTCAAACAGAAAAGCCGAGGTCGGGCCGGTTGAATCGGGTTCCCGGGATCCAATTCGCACGATCGCGATGGGGCGCCCAAGCGTGTCGGCCACGGCCAGCGGATCGGTGCCTGGCTCTGTTTCAAACCATGGTTGCTTCGCTCCCCGGCGGTAGAGTGCAGGCAACGAAAGTTTCGGATCTTCTACATAGACGACTCGGGTGACCATGTTGCCCGAGGCGGCCATTTCGATTTCTTCTGCCGTAAACTCGACGGGCACAGGGAAGTCCTGGGCTCTTCCTTCGGGAGGATCGAGCTTGTCAATCAACTCGACCGTCGGATAGACGACGTGTTCTTTGACCTTGGTGACGTAGGAAACCCGGAAGCGATAGGCTCTTCCAACCAAAAGTCCCAGCGTAGGGCGAAATTTCTCCTGACTGAAACCGCCACCCGATGCCGTGGAAACAATCGCCGATTCAGGCGCCACGATCTGGACAGGTTGATAAGTCGCTGGTTTGATCCGCCCGGACCTTAGCAGCTTTCGACCGGTCACACCGGGCGCTGCGTTACTGTCGATCAGCGCGTGAACATTGGGTTGTTGTCCAACGGCAAAGTCGCACATCCCGGGGAAGATCCCGGCGGCTAGTGCGAGGGCGGCCCAAGCCATCGTGGCCGGCAGGAAGCGCCGGAAGCAGCTTGCGATTGTTCGCGTGGCAAACCCGCGACTTGAGAATTGAAAGCTCATACGACTTACCGTCGACTGGAATAATTGAACAGGATGCTTCCGCTATTACCGACAATGCCACGATCGACGGAATACCGAACGACCGTGGCACGTTTTTGAACAGGTTGGTATCAAATGCCGACTAGCGACACAGCGAACAACCCCGTCCTGCACAGCGTGAGCAGTCAGGATGGTTGTACTCTTTGATCCAGGCACGATTTCTCGGTTCTGGATATCTGACTCCAGGTTGTTGTTTGACGTGTAGTTTGATGTTCCTCGTTGGCTCTGGAATGTACTGGTGCGTGTGATTGCGAATCACATGCTTACGCATTCCAGCCGGACCTCCGTGCGGAATGTGTGGTGGGCCAGCCAGTCCAATCGGCGTACCGCTCGAAGGCATGCCGTAGATCGGGCCACCAGGTCCGGTCATTCCGCCACCGGCTGAGCCGCCTCCGCCGCCGCTTGCACTGTCATTGCCGAGGGAACCAAAGTAGGCAAGATCTTCGTGAGCCATGCCTGGCATCTCAATGTCCTTGTTTCCAATTCGCAGGATCGCAAGGACCGAGCCGCGACGGTCGGCTTCGACAACCGGGTCGACGCCTGGATCCAGTCGCGTGCTGACGAGCGTTTCGACTCCCGCGACAGCAAGTTCCTGGTAATCCGCATCCGGCAGGTAGATCACTTTCGTAACGAAGTTGCCGGCCGTCACCTGATTAAAATCATCAACGGTCAACTGCAGCGGAATCGCGTTGTGAACCAGGTACGAGAGAGTGCGTGGGTTCGCCGGCCCAACTTCGAGTGTTGGGTAGAGCTCCATGCCTTCATGACCTGGAACATTTTGCAGCTTCAGCCGATAAAGGCCGGCTTGCGAAAAGTTCGTTCGTCCAGGAGCCACAAGTGGCGTGCCGCTGAAAGAACCGCTGCCCGATACATCCCAGCTCACCTGCATACCGGCTGGGCGAGCGAACATGACCTGGACCGTTGGATTCCCGGCGGCCATGCCCATGTTTCCGTCTTCGATAAATCCGGCTTGCTCGACGCCGCCGCCACCGGGCATGTTACGACCGCCAGCCATTTCGGCGGCGGAGAGGACTCCGGGACCAGGCCCGTCGACTCCGGGCCCGGGCGCCATTAAACGCTCGAGCGGCGGCAGATTGTATCCCGGTCCGGTCTTGCAACCGACCACTGCCAGCATGCCGATGGCTGCTGTCAGCAAAAGTAAGCGTTTCATGGTTATCCCCCCCACGATTTTTCGAACGCCAGATTCATTCACTGTTTACTGGCGTGGACCTTTGAAATCCAAAATCACTAAAATGCAGAACGCATATCGATGGTGAATCGCACCATCTCGGGTCCTGAAAACTAATCTCGGCCTGCTCGCACCCGCATCTTTGGAAAAATCGACAAAAGTACGCGAAGATGCCTAACTTGCCACCAAAACCAACGTCTGCGAACGCGAGCATTGCAGCCAAGCTTGCGTGGATGGTGGCGATGCTCCTGAGTGGCGTGATGCATCAGGATCTTGCGACTGCACAAGTCGCCGGTCCGTCGACCGATCCGTTGCCAGCGACGGATCCATTTCTGAAGCCACTGCCAGAGATCAGCGATTCTGGACCGGCAAAACCGAGTCTGACGGTTCCTGTCAGTGCTGCACCGTTGTCGGATCGTGATGTTGCCGGCGATGCGGACGGCCCGGGAAACGGGATGATCCGGCAGTCGATAGAGCAGCTCAGCCGATTAAGATCCATCGAGGCCCATATCAATCAGCAGGTGAACATGTTTGGGCGGTCGGTGCTGGGAGTCGGCGAATACCGCCAGATCAATGTTGGCCAGGATTCTCTGATCCGGCTGGATCTCAAGCTGCAACTCGATGAACAAGTCGCCTCGCTCCAGCAAATCGTGGATGGCAAGTTCATTTGGACTTATGAGGAGCGACCACTTGCCGTGCCATCTGCAAAAGATGCCTTGGCGGATCAGTCGCTTGGTTCGGAGGGTACGGGTGTATCACGTCACCTCAGTCGCGTGAATCTGGATCTCGTGAAGGAGGCCTATGCTGCGGAGAATATTGACGGTTCGTCGCGTTTTCAGGCGTCGATGCCTAGCCTGGGGCAGGGGGGCTTATCCGGAATGCTGTCAGAGCTTGGCGACTTGTTCAGCTTCACCGAACCAAAGGCCGGAAAACTGCATTCGACGGATGTTTGGCTGCTGTTTGGGACCTGGAAACCGTCTGTCGCCGAAGAGCTGTTTCGTGACGAAAAAAAGAAACAGGGCGCTCCGGGAAATTTTGAGCTGCCGGGACATATTCCCCATCAAGTCATCATCGCTCTGGGCCGCAGCGATCTGTTCCCGTTTCGCTTTGAGTATCGTCGTCGAGTCGCTGATCAGCCGCTCAACGGAATCGTGGTGAAGACTAATATGCGTGAAATCGCCTCAATCGAGCTCTCGCGTGTCGCAGCGAATGTTGACATCGATCAGCGGCAGTTTGCCCGCCAAAATCATGATCTGCCAGTGATCGACCGGACTGCAGAATTTCTGCTGCACCGTCGAATGCGATAATCTCGTCGTGTCCCCGGTCGAAGGTTGTTCGGATCTTTAAAGAACCTGGATTTCCCTTCAGCGATTCTTCAATTCTTCATTTCTGCAGCATAGGGCTCGCCCTGCTGTGGCGCGCCGTATATTCGGCAAAACACTCACGTTGACTGACCGTCGTTGCGGAGTCTTCGTCACGAACAGAATTGTCCGTGAATGGGGTGTGAAGTTTGAGGATCTCCCTGCCGTGATACGAAATGGCGGAAACAGGTTGGGTGCGATTTGCCGATAAAGGCTGAGGCTGTGTAGCCGAAGAGAGCACTTTCCGGTGATTTACTGACGTTCAATGCAAGAGTTTATTGACATAACGCTAGGATTGCTGCGGTCATTCACCAGTGACCGTCACCGGGTTGCTGCCATGATGTGGATCGGGCTGCTGCTCGTTTCACGGTTAAAGTATCGAGCCGAAACTCAGCCGCATGAGCCGCTTCTCGTGTGGGGATATGGATTTGCGTTGGCAGCGTCGCTTCTCATGCTTGCCGTCAACGTACTCAGTGAGAGCGGCGTTATTCCACACGCGCAGCTTCATCTGTTTTTTCCGCCAGCCCAGCGGGCGCTTGCCAGTATTGCAGCGATGGCTTTTTCAGCTGCGTATATTCTCTACGTGGCCCGGAATCGAGAATTTTCGCAAAGATATCTGTACGCCAGCAAATTGAGTGTCGTTGTTATTTATCTTGCGACATCTTACTGGTGGTTCCAGTTTTCCAGCGCGAATCCTGAAGCGAGCTTTGGCCAGACGTGGTGTGACTGGGCATTTCGAATCAATGCCTGTCTCTGGTTGGGAACCGGAATCGTCTGCCTGTGGTTGAATTCGAAAGGCTGGATTCGACAAGCGGTCTGTCTGGCGATTGGTCTGATTTTCCTCGACCACTTTCTCAAATTGCCAGACATGGCGACTGGAGAAACGTACAAACATATCTACGATCCGATTCGCCATAGTCTGTGTCTGATCAGTATTCCGATTCTTGGCTACGTCTACCTTCGCTGCCATGCTGCTGAGCTGTTGGTTGCGTTCGAATCACTCGAAGATATGGTGGCAGCCCGAACGACTGATCTCGAAAACGCCATGGAGGAACTCTCTGTCGCGAATCAACAACTGCGCCGCGTTAGTCGAATTGACCCGCTCACCAAGCTGTACAACCGCCGTGCCTTCGAGCATGAATATGAACGGTTGCATTCGGTTGTCTGTTTTGAGAACGAGCCGATCGCGGTACTGCTGATCGATCTCGACCATTTTAAGCACATCAACGACACATTTGGTCATCAAGTCGGCGATCACTGCCTCGAAGCGGTAGGCGCGATCCTGCTCGAGCACTTTAGTGGCCGGGATGATCTTGTCGCCCGATATGGCGGTGAAGAATTCATCGCCGTCGTTGCGAACACGCCTTGGGGTGAGGTGATAGCGCAGGCAGAAGCTTTGAGAGTACGAATTGCCGAAAATCAAGTCATGACGCCAACGGGAGCGCTGAGCTTCACTGCCAGCCTTGGTTTGGCGTATTCGAATCAGGAATGCCAGGATTACCGTACATCTTTGATACAGCTTGCGGACGAGAATCTGTACAAGGCAAAACGGCAAGGGAGAAACCGGGTCGTGGCCTTCAATCGAGGCGGTTCCGCTGCACCTTCAAATGACCACAAAAGTAAACCGCGGTCATCGCATGAGACGGCCATTAACGTCATTGCATCATGGCCAGAGACAACGGAGTAAACCCCTCGGGCAGAGAGGTTAAAACTCCGATTTGAAAGCCGTGTCGCGGATTGTCTTCACCCGCGAACGGGGGCCAGTGAAGTCCCTTACTGTTTCGCTGCAAAAGCCGTTTCGCTTCCGCGACGGGTGCTGGCGGCTCGCCAGACTCCAAGTTCGATTTCATTCGAGATGAAGTGAACCGAACCGTCCATGTAGGCTGTCGTGACACCGCCCTGGTGGTAGCTGCGAGCTGTTACTGCTGCGTAAGTCTCGTTCGTATCCGATTTGCCTTCCTGCTGGCTGGTCCAGTCAACATCGTAGGCGATGCCGTCGTTGATGCATTCGACCCTGGTGTTCGGTTGAAACACCGTTGTAAATCCCGTTTGATGGGCGCGACCATCAACCCATTCCGTGTGGCCGCTGCTTGCATGAAATGTGTCTTTTGGCAACCCACATACCTGGTCACCTGTTGTTGGAGCAATTGAAGGAGCGGATCCGCCGTTTCGGTAATAGGGCGTCCATGCTTTTGCCTCAGACATCGCGATTGTCTTGCTCATGCCGTCACGAAAGTCACCGGGCTTCAGGCGCCGGACGGGAACAAATGATCCGTTGCCGCCCTTCCGCGAAGTCGGGTTAAATACGAACCAGTCGCCAAGGTTGACGGAGTAGTTCAGCGGGTAATGGTAAGGCGCGCCGTCGCTCAATCGCATTTCATCTCGCACTTCAGACGGGCAGAGAAACGGTGTCGGGCGAACGGTGGCCAGTTTTTCCGAGCCAATGAATGCCTCGTTGTAAGACTTTTCATAATCGACGCCCGCGAACAAAGCTGCCTCTTCGAGATATGGCAGCAGTTGCGCCTGAGCCGACCATCCGCTGGCCGCGTTCGAGTCCTCATTGCGATAGTCTTTGGGAGGCATCCAGCTGGAAGGGAATCGCTGAAGTGCACTGGCGTGGTTGTGAAGCGCGAGCGCTGACTGTCGCAGATTGTTGGTGCAGGAAATACGGCGGGCTGCTGCACGTGCCTGTTGGACTGCTGGCAGCAGCAGGGCAACCAGGATTCCAATGATCGCAATAACGACAAGCAACTCGACGAGCGTAAATGCTCGATTCAAACGGGCCTTCTTCACAGTTCAGTCCTTGTATCAATGTCAGAGTTGGGCCAAAGCCCGGCCAATTCAGCTGTTTACAGTGTTTTTGGTTGAGATTGAGTCTCAATATCCTCCGTGTGCCCGGGATTTTACAGATAGAGCTTCCTTTTGACAACCACGGGTTTGAAAAAGATTTGAGGTATTTTCGCAGGGGGATTTCAGCTCGGAGTAGGCTGAGGATCGTTCGAGCAATGAGTGTCGAATCTCCGTCATGACGACTCATTTGACGGCCTATGGCCGTCTTCCCCGCGAACGCGGGGACCCACTCGAAGCGTATTCACGCTCAATGTCTTTCCCTGCATCAAAAGCCAATCCGATTCAATGGATTCCCGCCTGCGCGGGAAAGACGGAGCAAGATCCGCTCATGACTCATGTGACGGCCTATGGCCGTCTTCCCCGCGAACGCGGGGACCCACTCGAAGCGTATTCACGCTCAATGTCTTTCCCAGCATCAAAAAGCCAATCCGATTCAATGGATTCCCGCCTGCGCGGGAAAGACGGAGCAAGATCAGGCAGTAATTTCTCGAACGATCCTAAAGCGCCAGAGATTGTGGCCGAATGGTTTCGATGGGCGTGGACCGTCATTATCTGGCGATTCGGCAGCCAGATCGGGTTGCAGAGTGCAGACCAGCTACAGCGATATCGCCGAACCACCCATTGGACGACATATGTGTGCGTACATGGTGCGGCGAGCTGCCGCGAGAATTTGAGAGTCGTCGTTCCTATCTATAGCTGAAAGACCTCATTACAGCTGAAAGAACTCATCCACCGACTGCAACCACTTCGGCGAATCGGCTTTTTCCCGCTTTGAGTCCTTCTCGTCGAGATCGTCAAAAGTGAACTCTCTCACGATGAGCGGAATGTTGACACTGGGTTCTGCATTGTCATCGTTGTGAACGGCAGCGTCGATTGCCGGCGGTGCAGCCTGCGGAAGATCGAAGACCTCTTCGCCAGGTTCGGGCGGTGTTGGCTGCGTGGCCCCAAGGTTGTCACGCCAGATCGTATAATCGGCGGCATCAACGATTCCGTTGTTGTTGCCGTCCGCGTTGACCGCAATCGTGCTACCAAATGCGGCCGCCCAGACGTCGTAGTCGCGTTGCTCGACGATCCCATTTCGATCATAGTCCCCCGGGATCGAAGGCGAATAGTCGACGGTTCCTGGCGATGGTGTTCCCGGTATCCAGCTGCCTGAATCATTGCCGTACAGAGTCGGACCTCCTCGTTCGAGCGTATACCCGCCGCCGTCGGCGGTTGTCGGCCAAGGCAACCGATCGTCGTACAACACTTCATCGGCCGTCACATGAGGAATGAGGTCTGGATTGGCAGGCGAAGGCAGGTCCGGTTGTTGGAGTTCAATACGGCCAAAGCTGTTATTCAGATTGCTGGAATAGCCACCAGCCAGCACGACTCCGTTGGTCAGCCCGTAGTGGGAGAAAAATGCTGCTACACGAAACACGTCGGAGATCTCGAACGGTACAATAACGAGGAGCTCGCCCGGTGCGAGTGTGGTATCGGCAGCAAAGTCATAATCGACTTCGCCACGCAAACGCCAGTCGGTCAGGTCAACAGGTGCCGACGTCGGGTTGTGAATCTCAACGAACTCAAGATCGTTATCCGTTATCTCTGGATCGATAGCCAGCGCAGCCGCGGTTGGATCTGTCGGGTGATAATTGACTTCGCTGATCACCACCGGCCCAACCATCGCGCCGCTGTTTGCAGATGCAAGCGTGTTTGTTGACAGAGGCGTGAATCTTCCGCTGCCATTCGGGACGCGCCCGATAGTTTGACCATTGAACGACGCGCCGAATTCGACGTGGTCAACAAATTTGACTCCGTTGCCGGATGGCGCCGTCAGGTAGACCTGGTCTTCGGTGTCGGCTCGAAGAGCAAAGCCCAGCTGATTCTCATCAAAGACAACGTAGCCGCCGGCCGGCAGCAGCGTCCCCACACCAATCTGAAACTTGGTCAGGTTTTGATCGGAATCGCTGAGGTACCAACCACCAATGTCGACTGGTATGTCCAGTGGATTGAACAGCTCGATCGCGTCCAGTTCCGGCAAGTCGGTGTGAGCCAGCACTTCGTTAATGACGACTCCCTCGAGAGGCGCCGAGTCAGCATTCGGCGTGCCACCGTACTCGGCACTTGCCCGCCAGCTGTAGTACTTGCCCAGCAAATCGGCTTCCGTCTCGAGATCGTTCAATACGAGCGACGCTCCGCCTCCATCGGCTGCGACAGGCCATGGATCTGCGTCGTTGTAGGTGACGGCAACAATCTCGCTTCCCAGTCCATTAAGAAGTTGAATTGTCTCGCCACTGTTGCTGAGGCCGCCTGACCACTGACCGGCAACATTCAGTCCGGAGCCGTATCTTGCAGTGAACGCAGTGAGATCTTCAACAACGACAACCCGCTCTCCCGGATCAAGCGTTGTATTTCCGAATGTAAAGGTGACTCCATCTGACAGTTGGAACCCGTTCAGATTGATCGAATCGGACGGATGCGTATTTGTCAGTTCAATGAACTCAAAATCATCGTTGTCTGTGGAAACAGCCAGTTCTGCCGCAGTCGCAGGGTCATGTGGATTGTAGTTGATCTCGCTGATCAGGACCGCCAGATCGTCAGCCGTAAAGGTGGCTTCGACCAGTGGGCTCCATTGACCACCCGAGATCGTGCGCGCTTTGACGATCGTTGTCGTATCCAGCGTTACGGGGCCGGTGTACTGCGTGCCGACTGCAGTGCCAAATGCATTTCTTGGATCTGAACCATCAAGCGTGTAGTAGATGGTTCCCGTTCCATTGATCATCAGGCTGCTGCCAGCGTCGATCGAACCGCCATGCTGAGCCGAACCGTTGATCGCAAAGTCAGGAGCGGGTGTCGTAATCCACAGTCCATCACTTTGCAGTCGCTGTAGCAGAATATCGTCCGCATTTTCGAGGAACGAGTCGTGGACGTAATCAACAGCATCCCGCCAATGATCGACCGTCATGAGCGGAATGGTCTGCCCGCCAGTCGGAATGTGGCCATCGCCGAATGGCCCCAGACTTGTGTAAGCCGTTACCGAATCACCCTCTTTGGCATCACCCCATCGAGCCGATTCGCCAATGATGCCAGCCTCGATCTGGTTTGCCCGGGCTGTCCACCGCTCCTGGCCCGCAGCAGTCGTCAGGGCACCATCATTGAAGAGATGCTTTTGGACTCTGTCCGCAAAACGCAGCCGGAACTCAGAACTGTTGCGCAAATTCTGAAACAGCTCGCCCGGCGTATTGTTATTACTGGCCGTCGTGCGATCCCGGTAAAGCTGGTCGAGAGAAATCTCCTGATCCCACGTGAAGAACTGAAACCCCTTACCGGGATCGACACGGTTCCTCGCCGCATACCAGTTATGGCTGGGCCAGTCTTCGACTCCACCGTAAAGGTGCGTAATCATATAGTCGATGAAATTGTCGACATCGAGTAGAGCATCCGTATTGGGGTCATTGGTGCCGTTGAAAAAATTGCCCTGAATCCGTTGGAAAAGATTGTTGGCGTTTCCTGACGAAGCGGAGTCAATCTGTCGCGAAAGCGAGAACATCTCGTCGTACGCCGTTCTCTGACCGCGGAACAACTCGTTAAAGTCGCGAATGATATCCCAGTCTTCCTGCTCTCCGCCGACTCGGGATGAAAGAAACGCATCATCGACTCGCTCACTCGGCCAGTAGAGGCCCCAGTAAAGCCCGTTGATGTACAGGTGCGAGTACGTGCTGTGCGAAGCGAGATTGCCGGTCGCGAGTTGCGTGTCACGCATCCACACATCACGCATGTACGTCGAATCGAGAGGCGAATAACGATTGGTAATCGACCTCGTCGCGAAAGAGTCAGTAAACGACGCCTTCAGGCTGACGGTATTGATATCCGAGAAATCCGTATTGTCGAACAATGGGAAATTCAGTCTGCCCGGTCCGTCAAACTGACTGTTGAAAATCAGGCGGAAGGAATGCTTTAGCAGTCGGTTGTTATCACGGCTGGCATTGCCCTGCATCTGAATGCCGACATTGAACTGAAACTCTTCTCCAGTTGCCGGATCAAAATATTCGACAGAGCCCGGACGACGCCACGCAGCTCCCTCACTGGTCGCGTTCGGGTAAATGCCGCCGGAGCCATTACTGCCGGTCCCCCAAAGGTCTTCATGGTCCAGCACCAGCGAAATCGTTGGCAGCGACTGCAGGCCTTCGCGAATTCCAAAGTCATTCGGGTCGGCAGGATTGTTGTCATCCCACTGCGAGACGACTCGTTGATCGATTGTATAGTCTCCCGCAAAACCGCCTTGCCAGGTTGTGGGATACGTGACTCCGTTTTGCGGATTGTTGACCGGGTCCTGCGCGAATACGTCATCAAGAAAAACGTAAGTCTGCGTGTCGATGTTGGAAGGCTCAAACCCGTCCTTGAATGCGGCGGCCCGAAGTGTTGTTGTCGTGTTAATCAGGATGGAACCGGAGGCCAGTGTTGCGGACGGATTGTCCGGGGCGGGGGCACTGCCATCGAGCGTGTAATAGACATCTGCATCAGAGGTACTGCTGGTCACGTCGAGGTTGAATGGTGAGGTGTAAAATCCCCGATCGGCGCTGAAGCTCGTATCGCCCACGAATCCTTCGACACCTGAACCGTTGATCGAGCCGGGAGTCGGGGTGGTCATGTACCTGATATCTGTGAATGTGTTCTCGCCGGCCGAGAAAGTGAGTTCCGGCGACAACAAAAAGTCTGAGCTGTTTGGGCGATTCAACGCATGGATTGCGAGCGTGTTTTGCCCGTCCACAAGCAGGTCTGTAAAGTCGCTTAATGAGAAGTTTTGGCCATCAAGCGTTTCGCCGTCGGTTCGGTCAGTCGCCAGTGCCGCACTGTTCCACGCCGGATTTCCCGGTGCAAATTCCGAGAGCACTTCCGTTCCATTGAGATAGGCGACAAAGCCATCGTCATACTTTAGATTCAGGTTGAGGCCCGAGACCTCGGTTGCATCATCGATCGTGAACTGGGTTCTCAGGTAGGCGCTCGTAGTGCCCGATGGCAATTCGGGGTTCTCAATTTCGGGCAGGAAACTGTCTGCATTTCCCGTTTCGTCGTTTTCGTAGCCAATTGCCGCTTTGCCAAAGGTGAACCCGTTGGCCGCCGCGTTGAAGTTGTTGGCAGTCCAGCTCGTGCCGAGCGAGCCATCGGTTGGAACGAGGTAATGGGCCGGGCTGATGCCCGAAACAAGGTCGTCGGCAGGCCTTACCCCAATCCCGTCATAGAATGTCCGTTGCGACAAACTTGCATCGTGATCGATGTAGACGGAAATCGAGCTCGCGCCCGAAGCGATTCCGAGTGGTGCTGCATAAAGCACCCGGTTTCCATCCACCCAGTCATCGTAGGTGTCAGGTGACTGTCCCAGCACATTGAGGCCGGTCAACAGTTGTGGGCTGCCTGGGACCTGAGTCGTCGAATCAATGGGGAAGACACCAGGCGAATTGGTATCAAAATCGGTCAAAGAACCGCTTTCGAGACCCGCCTGGATATTCCATGAGCCGCCAACATCCCAGAAGAAAGCGTAGACCTCGTAGACTTCATTGACGTCGAGTCCGGTGGCCGTCGTGGAGATTTCTGCCACGTTGCCGTTCGCCTGCAGCGTTCCTCCTTCGCTTCCGAAATTGGCCGATCCATCACCGGCACCAGCACCTCGGGGGACCCATCCGCCGAATAGCCCGCTCGTGTTGCCGCCCGGGGCCTCGTCCGCATCGATGTACTGGATCGGATTGGTGTCCGTCTGGAATGCGACTCCCTCGTACCCGTAGGAAACATCCGTAAACTGTTCGGGGTAGTCCGTTCCGTTGAGGCCAAACTCGCTGGCAACGGTGATACCGTCCGGCATGACAAGCGCGATGTATTCACCATCCGACGAAAGTTTGAAGTTTGTATGCAGGTTGTTCGCCGGATCAGGTGTATCGATGCCTGAAGCAAAGACGACTTCGTACTCACCCGCGTCCAGATTCGAGGTCGTCAGATTCGGGAATTGCCACTTTGTAAGATTGGTCGCATCATCTGTCAGGTACCAGCCATCCAGGTCAATCGACTCGTCGCCGGCGTTATAGATTTCGATCCAGTCAGAAGAGTTCCCGTACCCATCCAGCAACCCGTCGTCATTCGATGCGAGAAACTCACTGATGAGCGGCTGCGCTGTCAACATTGCGCGGCATTCCATCGGCTCGATCGCCAGCTTTCTTGATCTTGTCGAACGGCTGGCCCTGGACTTGCAATTTCGTCGCTGCATGGAGTTATCCTGACGTGTGCTCGATGGCTGATTTCCAAAGACGAACTTAGCAGATTGCACCATGGAATCAGCATTGCGGATCATCGGAGGGGGGGAAACTGTAAGAGGGAAGATCGCAAAAAAAAACAGGCCGACTGCGATGGCGTCGGCCTGTACGTGAAATTAGAAGCGTAGATTATTCAGCTTCTGGAAACTCGTCGACGCATCGAGACGAGAGCGAGCAAGCCAATCATGGAGAGTGCCGCCGTACCAGGCTCAGGTACTGCGGTAATTTCAAGACCATTGGCGAATGCGAAAAGTGCGGCGGGCGAACCACCTTGGCCTTGATCCATAATAAATGAAACGCTTAGGTCGGGTGTTGTTCCGTCAATCGAGAACGGGAAAGACAGGGTTGAAATGGGATCGCCATTGTTTTGTGAAGAGAAAGTCACGGCGTTGGCGGCAATCGTGCCACCATTGATTTGGAGATCAGCGCTGCCGTTTAGGTTTCCGTTGTTGGCAGTTGAACCACCATCATGGTGGTAAGACGTCCAGTTGTAGCTTCCGCTGGGCAATCCGGTGACATCGAGTGTCAGTGTCACATCTACTCCGACGACACGCGTGTCAACGCCGATCCAGTCGTTCACAAGTTCCGCTGATGCTCCATTTCTCGCTACAACGCGGAAGTCAGCTGCGCCATCGGGAAGGTTCGCGGTTGACATCGCGACATTGACCGTCGAACCGAATGCTGAGTAATTGATTCCCGCTGGATCGGGGAGAGTCAGGTTCGTTTGAATGAAGGGTTGGTAGCCAACTGCAGTAATGTCGTTAGGGCCTTGGAAATCAAGAAAAAGTTGCGCGTTTGCAGTGGTTGAAAATACAGCAAGAGCCAGGAATGCAGCGATTCGATTCAGTTTCATTAGATTCGTCCCAGAAAAGAGAGTTCAGTTAGCCACGATTACAAAAAAAGCACGTCACTCGGAGCCTTCGCCAGGAAGGTTCCAAATCACGTTCTTTTTTTTAATACAGTGGCTGCTCTCTTTGTGTGGTCGGCAGAAGTGCCATCGAAGTTTCAAATTATGAACAATGGGTCGATTCTTATCAAGATTTTTCACGTCAGAATTGAAGACAAGCGCCAAGAAGAAAACCCTTTTTTTAGACTGTTTTCGCCTGCAAAAGCCTTCAACGCTGCCATTGGGTTGATTCAGACTGTAGTCCAGCAAGCATTTCTCCGAGGTCGTGATCCAGTTGGACCATTAGCCGATCTTCTGCTGCAGATTTGTCGCGTTTCCCGTCCACTGGAATGGCTTGTCCGACCTGAATGATGACCTTGAGGGGGCCGATGACTCGAACCCGGTCCGTGAGGTCCTCTTCAAACCTTTCCACGGTTTCGAGAATGCGCTCATGAGTCGGTGCTTCTGAAAGGTAGTCAGACGGATAACTGGCGACTTGCTGAGCCAGGTAGCAATCCTCGAGTTGCTTCCAGCGTCGATCACGTTCGTCCTGGGAGATGTCGCCTTTGATGAGGTCCGGCATGATCTTCATTCTTAACGACTTGACACGGGAAATGATGCCACCGCTCTGAGGTCCGGAGAGCCATTCATTCTCCAACGGTTGAAGCAGGCAGTTGACCATGTTGGCCATGCGCTCTTCGAATCCTTCGGTTTGCGGTTTGCCCATGTACTGAATTTCTTTCAGCGTCAGTAGCGTCTTGCCGACTTTGGTGATTCGTTCAAGCAGAGGCAAGTGTCGCTGAGGTCGCCACGACAGTCGGCGTTCAATATCTGTCAGCACGGGATCGATACTGTTCTCAAGGTCACCGCAAAACAGGTATTTCATGGCAACCGGGTGAAGTACGACTTTGCCGTCCGGATCGACTTTTCTTCGCCGCTTCGCGGCTGATCGAGCCATAAAGGCGACTCCATCCAGAAGTGCCTGCAAGCGGTCATTCGTTCGGGTCACTCCGCCTTCGGGGAAGATGATCAGCGGACGCTCGGCACTTGCAAGAATGCCAATCGCTTCATTGATGGCTGTCCGATCGATGCCTTCGCGGTAGACGCTGAATCCTCCCATCTTTTGAATCGCAAAAGCCATGAACCGGCCTTCGTTAAACAGATGCCAGCTTGCCATCGCAAAAACGTGAGTGTTCACCGTTCGCGCGAGCCATCCCATGGCGACTGGATCACAAGGGCGGGCATGATTGGGAGCGAGCAGGATTCCGTGTCCGGCGTCGAGTGAGTCGCGAAGGAGGTTCTCGTCGCGAATCTCATATTCAACGACCCCGTGGCTCTTTTTCAGCCAGCGGTCGATCAACCGGAATCGTTGGATGAAGCTGGGCCACCAGTTCCCGCGGTGGGGTGGAATATACTCGTACGGTTTTTCGACAACGATATTTTGCACGGCAACGAAATCGGGTTGTTAGGCGAAAGGCGAGTGAGAATTTACCAATACGACAGACATCGGTGGTCCTGGTGGCTCAAGAACGCAAGTTGGTAAATTCTTATCCGCCGCTCGCCCTACGAACTGCGCTGTTGGCACCGGGCTCAGCCCAAAAAGTCTTCTTAACTAACAGTCGTACCAGTCGCATATCCTCGCGGGTTTGCTTCGTGCCACCGCCAGGCCGATTCAACAATTGGCCGAATCGTCATGTATTCTGGCGTCCATTCCAGCGTCTTTTGGGCAAAGTCCGAATTGGCGACTAGCTCGGGCGGATCGCCTGGTCGCCGCTCGCCGATCGTAGCAGGAATCTCGTGCCCGGTGACTTCGCGACACGCTTCGATGACTTCGAGAACACTCGTTCCCGTGCCGGTGCCAAGATTGGCTTCGATCCCTTTGCCTGGTTCGAGACGCTCGAGCGCCTTCACATGGGCGGAGCCAAGATCGTCCACATGGATATAGTCGCGAATGCATGTGCCATCCGGAGTCGGATAGTCGTTTCCGTAGATGAAAATTTCTTTTCGCTGGCCGAGTGCAACTTGCAGGATGATCGGAATCAAGTGCGACTCAGGCGTATGGTCTTCGCCAATCGCTCCGCCGGCTGATGCACCGGACGCATTGAAGTAACGCAGAGCGGCATAGCCAAAGTCGTAGGCGTGGGCGTAGTCGCGAAGCGCCTGCTCAACGACAAGCTTGGTGAATCCGTAAGGATTGATTGGCCTTTGATCGGACGCTTCGGTAATCGGCATCTCTTTGGGGACACCGTACGTCGCTGCCGTGCTGGAAAACACGAACTTTCTGACGTCGCATTCGCGCATCGATTCGAGCAGGTTGAGGGTCTGTACGACATTGTTCTGGTAATACTTTGCCGGGTCGCGAACGGATTCGCCGACAAGTGCGTAAGCCGCGAAGTGCATCACGGCATCGATCTTCTTTTCGCGAAGCACTTGGGGCACCAATTCGCGGTCCCCAAGTTGTCCGACAATCAACTTGTCCTTCAGCGCAGCCTGTCGGTGCCCAAGTTCAAGCGTATCGTATACCCAGACGTCATGGCCGGCTTTATCAAGAATGCGGCACGCGTGGGAGCCGACATACCCGGCTCCACCAGTCACTAATATATTCATTTCTTCCTCATCAGCAGGTGCGACGCCGGATTGCTTCGTATTTTGCGACGATAGCGGCATCACCGAATGATTGGAGCAACATCATACGCAAATCCGATTTAAATAGCAGCAGCAGAGATGCTGCAAAACAGTTCCGGCTTGCCCGATTCCGCCAAAACCGACTAGTTTTTAGTCCGATCCGGACTCAACCCGAAAGCGCAAAATCCGATGGCGAAGCGACGCCGAAAAAAACTGGTGCCAGCAAGCCGTAAAACGGGTGGTGAAAAAGCCGCGCGTTGGTCGCGACTGTTTCTCGATTATCTTCGTACCGAGTGCCACCTGGCCAACAATACGGTCCTCGCCTACGGTCGCGATTTGCGACGATTTCGGGAGTGGCTGGAGGACCGTCGGATCGAGTCGCTTTCGATCAGCGATCTGTCGGATTACGCCGCGTGGCTGAATGAGCTGGGGCTCGCTCCAACTTCCATTTCGCGCCACCTCGTTTCGCTGAAAGTCTTCTTTCGCTATCTACAGCTGGAAGGCGTGCTGACGGAGAACCGGGCCGAGTTGTTGGGGACGCAAAAAATCTGGCAGCGCGTTCCTCATGTGATGTCGCCAGGAATGGTGGACAAGTTTCTGGACGAGCCGGGTCCTGATGATCGCCTGATGTATCGGGATCGCGCCTTACTCGAGCTCATGTACGCGACGGGCTGCCGGGCTTCTGAAGTCTGTGACATGAAAGTCGGTGATGTGCAGCTTGAAGAGCGCTTTTGCATGTGTCACGGTAAGGGCGACAAGCAGCGACTGGTTCCTCTGAACCCGTCGGCCGTCGATGCGGTCCGCGAGTATCTGGAAAAACAGCGAGGGCAACTGGCGGAGAAGGCGACGGATCCGCCAATGTGGCTGATCCTGTCCCGCACCGGAAAACGGCTTCGTCGAGAAGCCGTATGGGAGCTCGTCAAGAAATACGCGCTTCGATCTGGTGCACCTGTCGGTATCAGTCCCCATACGCTACGCCACAGTTTCGCGACTCATTTACTGGCGGGAGGCGCCGATCTCCGTATCGTTCAGGAAATGCTTGGTCATGCAAACATCACGACGACCCAGATTTACACGCATGTGGATAGTTCGCGTTTGAAGAAAGTCCACGCGACTTTTCATCCTCGCGCGTAGCCGGAGTGGCAACACTTCGGGGGCAGCTGGTTGTGGCACGAACGAAATATTGATGCGCAGAGAACTTCTGCCCGAGCTGTTGCCAGCCCGGCTACGGGCGACTGGCTCGTTTACGGGCGGAGTAATTGATTCGCGACGCGAAAAGCGCCCGTGAGACTACTGAGGCTCTGGCGGCGTGAACTTTATTTTCTCGACGAGCTTGATGATTGAGCCATCGTCGTCGATTTCGCCTGAGACCGCCGTGATGGCAGCGACGACGTTTTCATAATTCAGCCCATAGTCGCAATCGAGTTCGACTTCGGCACCTTCGAGGCCGTCATCGGATTCGTCACTGCCAACAAGGTCGATGATATAAGCGTGCAGTTCGTCGAGACTGCCAAACTGGCGATCGTTAAGTGTGATCCCGGACAGCCCGCCGCCTTCGCCGGCAGTCAGCCGCAATTTCATCGGCGGCAGCTGGTCTTCGTCGGGGGCACCTTGCGAAGGCGCCGAAGCCGGCATCTTGATGTTAAAGTCGCCTTCGAGTGAGACGATCTTGAATGTCATGATGAAGAAGATCAGCAGCTGAAACACGATGTCGATCATCGGCGTCATCGGTATTTCGATCTTTTCGGCTTCGCGCGCGTTTCGGACTTTCATGGATCAGTACCCGACATCTTCTTTTGCGCGCAGCGCAAATTTTTCGAACTTCTTCTGCTGGCACATCTGAATCAGTTCCTGAACCTTGCCAGTCTTTGCGCCACCATCGGCACGGATAATCACCGTCGCCTGATCAGCTGATTTGTTGTTCAGCGCGAGGATCTCGCGTTCACGGTCGAGGTAAACGCCAAGCCCTTCGAGGCTAAGGTCTTCGCCGGCAAAAATGACCGTGCCATCATCCTGCATATGGATGTAGATCGGGCTGTCCAACGGCGCTTCCGGCGGCTTGGCGATGACGCTCAAAGGCAGTTGGACTCGCTGGTCCTGGTCGGCTTCGGAAAAGTTGATGAGAACCATGAAAAACGCAATCAGCTGAAACGTCATATCGATCATGGGTGTCAAGTCGCCGGTCGCATCTTCGCTGGTTTTTCGTGGCTTGATTCGCATGGGAGGCGGATTTCAGATTTCAGATTTCAGATTTCAGATTTCAGATTTCAGATTTCAGATTTCAGATTTCAGATTTCAGATTTCAGATTGGAGATTGGAGATTGGAGATTGGAGATTGGAGATTGGAGATTGGAGATTTCAGATTTCAGATTTCAGATTTGAGATTTGAGATTTCAGGATTCCAAATCGCCAAGTTACTTTTTGTCGCCGACGGACTGGAAGCGGCTCATGAGCCCTTCGCTTAAAATGCCTACTTCGAGAACCAGCTGCGAGATTCGATTCTTCAGGATTCCGTAAAGGGCGATGGCGGGAATCGCAATCGCGAGCCCAATAAGCGTTGTGAACAACGCCGTCGAAATACCCTTTGCCAAATCAGATGGCTTTGGAGTCGTCGGTGAGTTGGCGATGACACTAAACGACTTGATCATTCCATGCACCGTACCGAACAGGCCGATCATTGGGCTGATCGTGCCGATCAGCGCGATGTAGCTCAGTCGATGGTCGAGCTTCATGTTCTCTTCTTCGCCAACTTCCTGCATCGCCTCGATGGCCTGCGGGTATCCGGCAGAGAGTTTGGCCAGTCCTGCCGATAGCACTTTGCCAAGAAACGACTCGTCGGCTTTTGCAACGTCGTAGGCCTCCTGGTACTTCTTTTCATTGAGCAGATTTTCAAAACCGTCAACGAGCGTTCCCGGGCAGACGTTGTCGCGTCGTGCCGTCAGCAAATTCATCACCAGCAGAGCGACGAGAGTGAACGACAGGAGGATGAAAATCAGCGAGTAGCCTGGACCAAGGGCTTCATAGGCCCACCCAAGCAGGCTGGTTCGCGCGGTGGCGACATCGCCGTCGCCCTGAGCCCACGCCACGGATGGCGAAATGGAGGTGCATGCGACGATGGCCACGACGGCGAGAAAGCAGAATGCCGCAAAGTGAGATGGTTTTAGCGAACGTTCACGGATAGGCGTCATGCACGCAACTCCAGGTTCTTCTTTAATGGATATGTTAGCCGCGGTCTGCGGAGCCGGGCATTTTAGTTTGGGCTCGCCAGTGTTGTAAGCCCGACGTACAACTCGTAACCGACAGACTCCAATTTACCAAGCCACCGTTGTTTCTCTGCCCAAACTCGAAATGTGCCGCAAAACAAACGCATCGTCGAAGTGATCACGGTTGTTTTGCCCAGACCGAATCTGCATAGCGAGTTTTCAATAGCTGCCGCTTCTGGGCGGCTTGAGCCGGTTGTCCGAGTTCACCGAACACCTGCGACAGTTTGTAAAGTGCTTCCGCGTGGGCTGCCGGGTCGCGAAAGAACAGCTGGTCGGTATGAAGCCACGCAAGCGCCGCGTCCATGTTTGATCCGGCACTTCGGTGACAGTCGCCAAGCGCATTATTCGCGGCGGCATGCAATTCGATATCGGAAGAATCCGTTTCAGCAATCAGTGTTTCCAGCGCCGGAATCGCATTGTCCGCTTTGCCCATGGCCGCCTGGCACGCCGATTTGCCAACGAGTGCGAGTCCTTTCAGCCGGGTAATCTCCTTGCCGTTGGCTTTGGCGGAGAGTACCGAATCGTATCGCTTGATCGCGCTGGGGAATTTCGGCTTGCCCTGAGCACGCATTGCGTCGCCGGCGAGAACGCTCGCGAGCACTTTTGTTTCTGTGGCTTGAGACTTGGCGAGTTTCGAAAAATACTGTTCGGCTTTGCCAGGACTTCCCATTTGCATCGCCATTCGTCCCAGCGACTCGAGCACGTCATAGTAGTGGTAGCTCTTACCGTTCTTCTTCAGGAAATCGATGGCGGCTTTGGCGGCAGCTCCGGTATCCAGTTCGCCCTTTCTTGATTGCTCAATTTTCAGACGAGCCGTCAAATAGGCAAATTCTGCCTGAACAAAGGGACTTTTCAATTTGGATGTGTCGACTCGTTCGAGGCGACCAGCGGCTTGATCAAATTGTCCCTCTTCGATGGATTCGCGAGCCTGCTTCATGTACGAGCTCTCTTCGCCAAAATTGATATGGCTAATCTCATTCACGGGAATGTTCTTTGTTTTTCCTTTCACGTCAACGCTCACCGCCTGAGGCGACACGTTCTTGACTCGTCCACGAATATTGGAACCCTGTTTGGGCACAATCGTATCGTTTTTCTGCGCAAGCGACGTGCCCGTCAGGCCCACGCCGAGGATGCCGAGGAAGAGCAGCAAAGTCAGATGCGAAGTGATCTTTATCTGATTGTTCATTCGTTGATGAGTCCGATGGTTCACGCTGTAATTGCGTCGTTGTCTGTAGTGCGTAGCTATCTGTAATGCGTCGATATCTTGTTGCGCGTTCGTGCGTCCGGGCTTAGCCGGCTTCTTCGATGCGCGATTGCAAATTGCCAAACTTTGATTTCCACTCGGCTCCGCCAAGTTCAGGGTAAGTTGCCGAGGTGAATTTCAGGATTCGTGCGGCCGACTTGAGATACTTTTTTCGGCTCTCGCCACTCGAAAGGAGGCCCTGTTCCAGTCGGCAAAGCACCAGGTTGTATTGGGCCTCGAAGAAATATCCTTCGTACTGCTTGCGTTGCTCCGGGCCACGCTGCATCTGGCTCTGGACAACACGGCCGATCCGCTCCCAGCCCCAGATGATGTTCTTTTGCGTGGAGGTGCTTTTTCGATCCCCTTTGGCGGCCAGTCCGAAGAGGTCCGCCTTGCCCGTCATACCGCCGGCCTGGAGTGCTCTTGCGGCTTCGATTTGAACATTGAGCGCGGAGTTTTTCTTCTTCAGGATGTTCTCAAATTCGTCCATCGCCTGCTGAAAATCACCAAGCTGCCGCATAATGCTGGCTCGACGCATCCGAATTTGAATGGCAAGGTTCGGGTCCATTTCCAGCTCGCCGGCATCCGCCTGTTTGGTGATCTGTCCAAAGACTTCGCCCGCGTTCTTGAAGTACTTTTGCGACTCGGCAGAGACTTGCCCTTCCGGCCCGAGAAATGACTCGCCAAGTTTGAAGTAAGTCTCTGCGACCCAGTTCCTGACGTTAAATTCCTGAGTTTCTTTTCCGACTTGGCCAAGGAACGCGTCGAAACCGTTTGCCAGCGACTTCTTCGAGGCCGGCGAAAGCATACCCAGCTGCTTTTGAAGATCGTTGGCAAGCCCCACATACGTAGAGATCAAACGTTTCTTTCCTTCAGGCGAATCACCCATCGCCGACTTGAGCCCATCCATCAACTGCACGGCTTCGGCCATGCTGTTCTTGCCGTCCGGCGACGAAGCCATCTCGGCAAGTTTGGCTCGCAGCGCCGTTTTGTAAATGAGCGGTGGGAATGCCGCGTTGCTGACCGTCGGGTCGTTGTTTTTGACGAGCGTGAGCGGCCCGATCTCCGGATCCTCGAGGAGGGCCATCGCTTTGGCCGGCTGTTCGGTGTCGACGTAGATCTGAGCCAGCGATAGCGAGGCCTGCGCAAGAGTCGGGGATTTCCCGGCGGCTTTCATGCGTTCGATGCCGGTCGCCAATGTGGACTGGGCACGTTCCTTCATCGCGGTCAGTTCCGCAGTCGCCTGTCCGTTGTTTTCGCGAATGCCAGTGGCGTACGCTTGCCACATGGCACCGCCAGTACGAAGCTCTGCGTCACCGCGGCGGGACGAGTCGGTGGGGATCTTCGCCAGGTATCGTTCGGCGGCTTCGACGTCGCCCTGGTTTACCATAAAGCTCACGAGGGTAATCAACGCGTCCTGTGCGCCCTTGTCGTTGGGCCAGGTCGCCGCCATGAAGTCAGCAAGCCGCACCAGTCGTCGTTGAAGCGCCGCGGCACTCGGTGACGATCCGTCACCGTAGAGTTTCAGGTAGGAGCCCAACGCCACGCTCGCCGCGTTCTTTGCCAGCCGATGATCGGAGTGCTTCGTTGCGAGGTGTTCTCCAAGCACGACGCTTTCAAAGTAGTTTTCCTGGTTAAAACTGAAGTAGCAGTTATAAAACGTCAGCTGATTCAGTTCGTCACTGGATGTATCTGCCGGAGCAAGTTCGAAAGCACGCCGATGAACGCTAATGGCAGCTTTGCGAAGTGATTCGGCCCGTTGATTGGCAGCCTTGAGCTCTTTCTCCAGTTCCGCGTGGCGCGGGCCGGTTGCAGTTTTCAGTTTCGGCGCCAGTAATTTGACGAGTGTCTCCGCCGACTGGAGTTCTTCGCGAACTTGCAACGTTGCCTGCTTGGCCTCGGCCCACGACGAAAGGCCTGATGAGTCGGCGACCGATCCGCCGCCTGAATCTCCACCGGGGAGCTCCGCAAGGAGTTTTCTCGCTGCCGAGTGATTCGGCCCGGCGACTTTGGTGAGGGCACCCAGGTACTTTTTGGCCGCGGTCGCTCCGATTCTTGCATCAGGACCTTTTGATTTCGCCAATTGAATTGCCAGCTTTCCCAGCGCCAGCTTGAGGTCGAGAACCTGCCGTGCGGTAGAGTCCGGGTTGGGTGCCAGCCTCAACCAGGTCTCTCCCACGTCCAAAGCGTCCGTGAGATTTCCGTTTTCGGCAATGCACTCCATCTTGCCTCGCGCGGCTTCGGCAGACACCAGCACGACCGGTTCTGGTCGGTCCTGCGGGTCGAGCAGTTCCTCGAACAGTCCAATCGCCTCGGGACAATTGCCCAACTGTTGGCGGCACTTTCCCTGGTAAAGAACGGCGTGAATGCCTTCAAACCGGGTGCGATACTTTTTAGAAATTTCGGCGAAGAGTTTTTGGGCTTCCTTGAGTTGTTTCGTCTGTTGCTTGTCGCCCGGAGGGTACGTCTCGGCGGTCTCGAAAGCCACCGTGGCAAAGATCATCTTTTCCCGAACATAGAGCCCGCGAAGCTGTTTCAGTGTGGCGGAGTCCTGTTGGTCCTTGGGACGTTTTGAAAACTCGGTGATCTCTTTCTTGAGTCGTTCGATTTCTTCGCCAGTGATCTTTGATGATGATTCGAACTCGGTCCGTGCCAGTTCGAGATCCGGTTTCTTTTCGGCATCCGACTCGGCGGCTTTCGCGTCCATGCTTAATTGGCGAGCCGTCTGGAGAGCGATATTACGCAGCCATCCCCGCGCTTCACCAATCCGCTCGTTGCCTTTTCGCTTCTCGATAAACTCGCTAAAAAGCGACTTGGCCTGATTCATTCGTTTGTCACGAATCGTCGGATCGCTTTGCTGAAGAGCGATCGAGGCAACGGTGACGGCTCGTTCATATTCGATCGATTCCTTGAACGATTTGGACGCCAGGCGGCTATCTTTCATTCGTTCGAGGTAGGCCTCTGCCATTTCGAACATGCCGGCTTCACGAAGCTTGCCAAGGAATTGTTCTGTTGGCTCTTCGGCAACGACAGACGCGGCCGTCACGAAGATTGAGAGCGCGAGCATCAACAAAGTCGAGGGAGATCGCGCAAAAGTTCCGGGCGCGAAGGACAATAGCCAAAGTGAATTCGGAGTCGATGTCGATTTCGTCATTCTGCACGCTATTGGGCACGCAATTCCGGCGTGCTGGTTCCATTCCGGGGTTCGTCTTTTCCGTATCCTGCTATCTTTAAGTTAAATCGAGCCGCGATGATCGGCAAGGATCGGGCGGAAACCCCTGAGTCGAGTTTGATCTGACTGGATTTGCGGCTTGGTGGCTAGAATGGATAACCGTGCATGTCTTTCACGATTTAGGGCGGTTTGAGAATGGTTCGGTTTGACAGATTACCCAACGATGGTGCAGCAGATTCGCCTGGTGCGAACAACATTCGTCGGCCGCCGAACTATTTTTCCCGAGCCGTTCAGTATCGCATGTTGACGTTGGTGTTTACCCTGCTGGCGGTTCTCTATATGGCTGGGCAAGCCGCAAAGCCGTCCACCTGGAGCTGGATGTTTCCCAATCTGGCCGTCGAGGACCAGGCGGAATCGGGGCTGGAAGATCCGAACGTTGATACGCGAATTCGGGACTCTTCGGCAGAAGCCGCCGGATCTGGTTCGCTTCCGCCCGGAGTCGTCAGAATCGAATCGTCGTCGCTGCCAAACGTCGATGATTCATCTTCTGGTTTGTTTCTTGATATGCCGAGCGAGCGGTATGGTGTCGTGCGAGACAATACCGTGTTTCGCAGTTCTGAATTGGCGTTATGGTACGAATTGCTGGGTGGATTGCGTGATACGAGTGATGAAGATCTGCGAAGTGCAGATGCATTGTCGGCTGGTTTCACTCAACTTTATAAGCAGCCAAATTCCTATCGCGGCCGATTGGTGATTGTTCGCGGTACGGTACGCCGGGCGCATCGAATCGTTGCGGCGAAAAATGATTTCGGCATCGAGTCGTATATCAAGTGTTGGTTGTTTCCGGATGGTTCGCGAAATCCAGTCGTGGTGTACGCCACGAAGATGCCGGACAAGTTTCCGGAGGGGATGGAGCTCAATGAAGCCGCCGGGTTTCGCGGCGTCTTTTTTAAGCGGTGGGCTTACAAAGCCAAAGGCGACTTAATGACGGCTCCGATGGTGCTGGCGAAAACCGCCGACTGGGAGCCTTCGCCGGTTGAGTTGGCAAAGACGGCTCCCCCGGATCCGGTGAAGAATTCCCGGTCGATTCGCATCATGATGAGCCTGGCTGCTGTGGTTGCTGCCCTGATCGCATGGACTGTCTATCGCCAGAGCGTTCAGTCGGAGAATTTGACGATGGCTCCCGTGGAAGACACTGCGACATTAGCTGAGTCGTTCGACAGGTTGGGAAAGATGGAGCTCGAATCGCCTGCAGAGGCAATGGAGCGAAACAGTTGAAAAGAGATATTAAAGGGGTCGGGTGTCTTTTCTCGATCGCTTTCGCAATAAAATCGCAGTTGGGTGGTTTGAAAAGAGACCTGACCCCTTTTGTTTGCCTGACCCTTTTTGTTTGCCCGTCGCAACCAAAAGATGAAACACGCACTGGTCATGGGGACTCGTGGCATCGTCCACTACAGAGCGCGTTCGCCGCCGCGTTTCTCTTGATCGCGACCTTCGTTTTTGGTTCGGCGATCGCCCAACAGCCTTCGGTCAGCAGCACATTGGAGTTTCTCGAGCTGCTCGGATTCTCGGAAAGCGAACTCGCCTATCTTTGCGACGATGAGTCGATGGATCCGCTCGATGCCGAGTCTTCCCCCGATCTGCAAAAGCTCATGGGGCATCTCAATCGGCTGCCTCGGTGGCGTGCGGCTCAATGGCGACGTAAAGATGTTGATCTGGCCGGGATTGGGAAGCGAACCGGCGACTTTCAGGGCGAGTTGGTTCAGATTTCAGGTCGACTACGCAGCATTGCGACTGTGAAAGTTCCCATGGACCTGGCGGAACGAGTCGGTTTTCCTATGTACTTTGTGTGTTCGATTGAGAATCCGGCGGACAAAAAGTTGTTTGTCGTCGCGACGGTGAATTTGCCCAAGTCGCTGGAGAACACGTATTTCTACTTGTCGCCCGATGCAACCATTGACGAAAAAGTTCGAACGACGGCACTCTACCTGAACACGAACGCTGACGGGCAAATGCTATTCGCGGCGAGGGAACTCGAATGGTTCCCGGATAAAAAATCGTTGCTGGTCAAATCAGAAGATCATCTGAAACTGGCCAAGCTGGGGTTCGATGTTGGTCGGTTGGCGGAGGTCATCGACCGCAAGCCCCTGGAAGCAAACGACCGCGAGTGTTTTTACCAGTTGTTGGCGGCGATGGGGCGGCGAGTCGAATTGGCAGACCAGGGCACTGGTGCGGCGAATTCAATTCCTGCGGTCGGCGCGATTGAGCTGCTGCAGAATCCGGAAAAACATCGTGGGCGACTTTATTCAGTCACCGGGACGGCGCGACGTGCGATTCGCGTAGCGGTAGACGATCCTGATATTGTCGAGCGATTGGGAATCACGCACTACTATGAGATCGAGGTATTCGACTCATTGGCAAAAGTCACCGTTGCGAAGGTTGGTGACGAGCAGGACGCCGTGTTCAACAGCTATCCGGTCGTATTCTGCACGCGTACGATCCCCGAATGGATGCCGACTGGGGATGTTATTCATCAGGATGTGATGATCACTGGCGCGTACATGAAGCTCTGGTCGTACCGAAGCCAGTTCCTGTCCGAATCGGACCCGCCACCGGGGGCAAAAGGCAAACCGCAAAAGCGACAATTGCAGTTGAGTCCGCTACTGATTGGCCATTCGCCGTCGCGGGCACCGGAGACAGCAACAAGTAACCCGACGGCTGGATTGGCAGTCGGTATTGGATTCGGCATCGCGCTCGCCGCCTTGAGTTTTTACGTTTGGAAGACGAATCAGGGCGACCGGCGTTATCGCGACAGGCTCCGCCGTTTCGAAAAAGATGAAGAAGATGGAAGACATGAAGGGGATTTGCAGTAAACGCTCGCTGGCGATTAGGGCTCATACGTCCACGCAGGCACTACGTCACCTTGTCAATAATCAGCTTCGGCTCAGCCACTGGGCTATCGGAGAACTCGATCGCCGACTGAATCATTTCGCCAATCTTCTTTCGCATCGCATCAGGTGCGAACAGATTCACAAGTGGTTGGGAAGGTTCGACCTTGTCACCAATTCGGACCAGCATTTCGAGACCAACCGAATGATCCAGCTTGTCGCCTTGCTGCTTGCGCCCGCCCTTCATCTCGATAATTGCCATGCCAAGTTGTTCGGCATCAATCCCTGAAACAAAACCGGCTTGCTCTGCCAGAACCTCGGACGCATCGGCTACCGCTAGTTTCGCATCGGGGTCACCACCCTGAGCCGCAATCATATGCCGGAACTTTTCATAGCCGGCTCCGCTTGAAACTTTGACTGCCAAAGTCGCGATTCCTGCATTGGAATCTTCGGCGACTCCAGCCAGTCGCATCAGTTCGCCGCCCAATGCCAACGTTACCTCCATCAGGTCTTTTGGACCCTCTCCGCGAAGCGCCGCCATCGACTCGTTGACTTCGACTGCATTCCCAACCATGCGACCCAATGGCTGGTTCATATCTGTGATGAGAGCGGAAGTCTTCACATTCATACTTTTCCCAGTGCCAACCAGCGACTGGGCAAGGGCTGTTGCTTCTTCCGGCGACTTCATGAAAGCGCCGGTTCCACACTTCACATCCAGCACAAGTGCATTGAGTCCTTCCGCAAGCTTCTTGCTCATTATGCTGGACGTAATCAGTGGAACCGATTTGACAGTCCCCGTGATGTCCCGCAGCCGGTAGAGCTTGCGATCGGCTGGCGCGAGAGTTTTCGAGGCGGCAGTGATCACGCAGCCAAAGTCTTCCACGATGGAACGAATTTCGTCCAGCGGCAGTTCGGCATTGAAACCCGGGATCGATTCGAGCTTGTCGAGAGTTCCCCCCGTCGGTCCAAGTCCCCGGCCTGAGATCATTGGCACGCTCAAACCGCAGCAAGCCAGAAGAGGTGCCAGAATCAATGAGACTTTGTCACCGATTCCGCCAGTCGAATGTTTGTCGACCATTGGGCGGCTGTCGGCTGGCCAATGCATGGTTTCACCGGAACTCAGCATTTCGAAAGTCAGGCATGCTGTTTCTTCAGGATTCATGTCCTTGATGCAGATCGCCATGGCAAGTGCTGCCATTTGTGCATCGCTGATTCGCTCTGCGGTGAATTCACGCACCGCGAATGAAATTTCGTCCGGGGACAAGGAGTTGCCATCACGTTTTTTTGAGATGATCTCGGAGATGTTCATCCGCATTTCTCGTCTCTGGAACTGTTCGTGCCTGACCGATGCGAATTATAGCTCGTTTCAGGCGGTAGGTTTCAATGCCAATGATGGTTTGTCGAGAGAACGCCCGCTTGCGTTAGATTGAGCCGCAATACGTTTCGTCGTTTCCGCAGACGGGAATCAGCGTTTTGCCTTTCCCGCGCAGGCGGGAGCCCACATCTCGTCTTTCCCGCGCAGGCGGGAATCCAGCGCATCGTTTTGGCGGTTTCGGGCAGGAGACGAGTTTGAAGAGCAGGGTGCTGCTACTGGGTCCCCGCGTTCGCGGGGAAGGCGGCTGAAGGCCCGGCGACGGGGAGAGGCCTCATTGTGGCTTTGAAGCGTTTTGCGACACGCATCTCGATTGCATTTGAATATCGATTGACGAACAAGGAATTTCGAATGACGAAGTGACGGCGGTATCGCCGGGCGAAAACTCGTGCAGCACGCGATGCGAGTTGCCCGTTTTTCCCGCGCAGGCGGGAATTCAAATCTCGTCTTTCCCGCGCAGGCGGGAATCCAGCGAATCGTTTTGGCGGTTACGGGCAGGAGACGAGTTTGAAGAGCAGGGTGCTGCTACTGGGTCCCCGCGTTCGCGGGGAAGACGGCTGGAGGCCGTCGGTTGGAGAAGCAATCTGCCGGCGACTTTTACAGGCCGGCGAGAACACCTCGCACAATTTTGGTCATCTTCGGCTCGGCAATTGAAGCGGCATCGACGACTTCCTGCCCGGACGTTTCTTCCAGCTGGTCGGGGCGGCAGAGATTGGTGACGGCAGAAAGAGCCAACACGCGCAGCCCTTCATGAACCGCAACGATGACTTCGGGCACCGTCGACATGCCAACCATGTCGGCACCGAGTGTTCGCAGCATCCGATACTCGGCTCGCGTCTCATAAGTCGGCCCGGTCATCGCGCCGTAGACACCCGTGTGGGCTTCAAAATCGTTTTCGCGGGCGATCTTTTTTGCTTGCTCAATCAACTCCGGATCGTAAGGCGACGACATGTCCGGGAAACGCGGCCCAAGGTTCTCATCGTTCACGCCGATGAGCGGGTTCCGAAACATCAAATTGATATGGTCATCGAGGATGACGACATCCGCTGATTTATACTTCGGGTTCAAACCGCCACTGGCGTTGGAGACGACGAGGACTTCGATCCCAAGCTTCTTCATGACTCGGACCGGAAACGCGACGTTGTCAATCGGGTAACCTTCGTAGTAGTGGAAGCGACCGGCCATCGTTACCACCGGCACACCTTCGACTGTTCCGCAAAGCAATTCCCGTTTGTGACCGATGACGTTCGAGCCAGCGGGAAAGCCGGGGATGTCCGCATATGGAATCGTCGTGGTCGACTCCAGTTGCGATGAGAAATTGCCCAGCCCGCTTCCGAGAATGATGCCAGCGCGGGGCGTTATTGGGCACAAGTCGCGGATATAGGTGGCGGCTTCGGTGATGCGAGGTGCGAGGTGTAACATTTGAATAGTCTTCGATGGAAATTCCGGCTAAAGCCCAATAATGCTCAAACGATTTGAATTCACAGGTAGTGGATCTTGTTAAAGATCCCTCCGTCGTCCGCGAAAAACGTCGTCCGCGACAAGCGATGTTGCTGCAAGGATCTTTAACAAGATCCACTACGAACTGAAGTGACGTCGTTTTCTATTATTGGCGTTTAATAACCTTCCTGTTGGCTGGCCTCGCCAGTCACAATCGCCTCGGACGAACTCGAGCCCAGTCGCGTTGCGCCGAGGTCTCGCATCTTTACAGCATCTTCGTAGCTTCTGACGCCTCCCGACGCTTTCACTCCGACTGCCTCGCTGCAAGACTTGCGCATCAGGGCGATGTCATGCTCGGTGGCTCCGGTGTATCCGTAATTGCCAGCGTCGTCCTTTTTGTATCCGAATCCAGTCGACGTTTTTACATAATCGACACCGAGCGATTCGCAGATTTCGCAAAGCTTCACCTTGTGATCATCGTTCGCCACAAAATCTGTCTCGAAGATGACCTTCAGGATCGCGCCCTCTGACTCGGCGACTTTCTTCACCGCCGCAATGTCCTCGCGAACGTAGTCCCAGTCTTCCTGCAGGACTTTGCCAACGTTGACAACCATATCGAGCTCGACGGCTCCATCCCGACACGCGACTTGGGCCTCAAACGCTTTGACTTCGGACGCGTTCGAGCCATGTGGAAAACCGATCACCGTGCCGACTCCGACCTCGGAATCCTTCAGAAGCTCGGCAGCCAGTTTGATCGTGTATGGCTTGACGCACACGGAAGCCACGTTCAGCTTCGCAGCCGTTTCGCAACCGGATTTGATGTCGTCATCCACCAAAGTCGGGTGGAGCAGCGCATGGTCGATAAGTTTGGCTATTTCAGTCGCTGACATTTGATCTTCTTGGTGATGCGGGGTTGCTCAGACTCTCAATTGGTTCACTCTTTTCGCGCCTTTCCATGGTCGGACAGGCACATTCTGCTGGCGTCTTTCGTAGCAGATTGGCCGTTATATCGCATCGGCAGCCAGAATTGGGGCGGTAATCTGTAGGCTTTGGAGAGGTGGTGCTGCCCTCGTTCGTGTGCGGTCGGTCCGCGACCAGCTACAGAATCGCTACGATTTAGCGTTAGATTCACCGGTATATTAGTCCCGCCCGGCGAATCTCTTGATTTGGGTCCCTCGAGTTGTCGAATCAAGTTCCTTGATGGAGGGAACCGCGGTTGCAATGAAAAGGTCAGATGATAGATTATGAGGCTTGTTTAAGGGTAAATTTGTAGTTTGTGTTGTTTTGTAAATTTGTAGTTTTGTTTTGACAGTTTGAGGAGACGAGTGCTTCTGGCCAAGCGGGCACCAACCTTGCGTAATTGAAGGTTGCCCTGGGCGTCGCACTGGATCGTAAACTGAAGAAGGAAGAGCTGATCAGCTCGATTGCGGAATAAAGATGACCATTACCAAAGAGCAGAAGCAAAAAGTTGTTCAGGAACACAAGCGTGGCGATTCGGATACCGGATCTCCCGAAGTTCAGATCGCGATTCTAACCGAACGAATCAACGCTCTGACTGAGCACATGCGGATGCACAAGAAGGATTTCTCCACGCGGAGAGGTTTGTTGGCCATGGTCAGTCGTCGCCGAAGCCTGTTGGATTACTTGAAGGGAATCGACCCTCAACGGTATCTCGATATCATCGGCAAGCTTGCTATCCGTAAATAGCTTTCATGGATTCAGTGGCGGTCGATTGTCGGCTGTCACTTTTTCTTGCGAATGTTATTCGCTTCTTTCATCTTTGATGCACGTTCCGCAGGCGGCTTGAGTGATTTTTTCAAGTCGGTTTTTGCACGTTCATCGGTGTTCGTAGGGCTCATGGATGTTGGCCCATTCTTTCGGTGATCATTGCTTTCGTCATTTCTGGCGAAGCTGTTTTTGATCGTCAGGTTTGAACAACCAATGTCGACTGATGAGTTTATGCGGTCGATTGCTACTGGTCTTCTATTGCAGGTCGTCAAAACGCCCGTTCGACAATTGGTCGGCGGTTAATTGAAAAGGGTTTGATTGTGGAAAAAGTAAGAGTTGAAAAGCAGATTGGTGATTACACACTTTCGTTCGAAACCGGCTGGTTGGCGAAGCAGGCCTCTGGCTGTGTGATTGTTCAAATGGGTGAGACGGTTGTACTTTGTGCATCCACGACCGGCTCGCCGCGACCGGGAATCGACTTCTTCCCGCTGACATGTGACTACCGTGAGCGACTCGCCGCGGCCGGTAAATTTCCCGGTGGCTTCCTGAAACGGGAAGGCCGCCCAACCATGAAAGAAACGCTCACCTCGCGTTTGATGGATCGCCCGCTGCGACCCAACTTTCCAAAGTGGTTCAAGGATGAAGTGCAGTGCCAGGCGATGGTGATCTCCAGCGATCAGCAAAACGATGGCGACGTACTCGCGATGAACGGTGCCGCTTTGGCACTCCACATTTCGAAGATGCCTTTCAACGGGCCTGTTGCTTCGATCCGATTGGGACGAGTCGACGAGAAGTTTGTGCCGTTCCCGACTGTTGAGCAGCTCGAAGAGAGCGATCTCGACATCATCATTTCCGGTAGCAAAGAATCGGTCCTGATGATCGAAGGCTTCGCCCGCGAAATGCCAGAAGACACCATGCTCGAAGCCATCGCTGCGGCTCACGGTTACATTCGTGAGATTTGCGAATTGATGGACGAGTTTTACTCGAAAGCAAACGTCGAAAAAGCCGAGTACACTCCACCAGAGGACGACGGACTATTCGACAAGGTCAAGAACGCTTACCACGCCAAGCTGAAGGATGCGAAAGGCACCGAGGGCAAAGCGGCTCGTCGCGAAGCTTGTGGCGCTGTCAAAGAAGCCGCCATCGCCGAGTTTATCCCAAACCCGGACGCGGACGACGCGATCTGCATGAGGCGTTTCAAGTCGGTATGGCATGATGTCGAAGCCGTCGTGATTCGCGAACTGATTCTGGAAGGCAAGCGACCTGACGGTCGTGACGGAAACACGCTTCGAGCCATCGATTGCCATGTCGGCGTTCTGCCTCGAACACACGGTTCGTCTGTGTTCCAACGCGGCGAAACTCAGTCACTGGTTTCCATCACGCTCGGTACGGGACGTGATGAGCAGCGAGTCGACGGGTTGGGCGAAGAGTACTCGAAGAAATTCATGCTCGATTACAACTTCCCACCGTTCTCGGTTGGCGAGTGCCGTCCAATTCGTGGACCTGGTCGTCGTGAAATTGGTCACGGTGCCCTGGCGGAGCGAAGTGTCAAACCTGTCATTCCAGATCCGGAAGTTTTCCCGTACACAATTCGTGTCATCTCGGACATTCTCGAATCGAACGGTTCCAGCTCGATGGCATCCGTTTGCGGTGCGACGCTTGGTCTGATGGACGCCGGCGTACCGATCACCAATCCGGTGGCTGGTATCTCGGTCGGTCTGGTTCAGGAAGGCGACGATTACATGTTGCTGACTGACATCATTGGCGACGAAGATCACTTCGGCGATATGGACTTCAAGATTGCCGGAACGCAAAACGGCATTACGGGCATCCAGCTCGACTTGAAGATCCAGGGGATCAGCGAAGAGATCTGTCGCAAGACGTTGGCTCAGTCGCGTGAGGCTCGCATCGAAATTCTTCGGTCGATGCTCAGCACGATCCAGCGGCCACGCGAAGAGCAGTCGCAGTACGCTCCCCGTCTTCTTCGGACTCATATTGATCCGCAGAAGATCGGTATGCTCATTGGTCCTGGTGGAAAAGTCATTCGTGGCATCCAGGAATCCACCGGAGCCGTCATCGAAGTCGATGACAGCGGTACGGTTACGATCGCCAGCCCGAATGCAGAGTGGGCGCAAACGGCGATGGATCAGGTTGAAGCCATCACGGCATCCGTTCAGGTTGGCAAGATCTACGAAGGTCGCGTCACGAGCATCAAGGACTTTGGCGCATTCGTCGAGATCCTGCCAGGTCGCGACGGGCTTTGCCACATCAGCGAGATGTCAGACGGTTACGTCAGCAACGTCAATGACGTTTGCAAAGTCGGTGATTCGATGAAAGTCAAAGTCATCGCCGTTGACGACCAGAACCGCGTCAAGCTCAGCCGCAAGGCAGCTTACGAAGAGTTGGGCATCGAAGACGAAGTCGCCTCGGCATCCGCCGAAGGTTAGTTTTCGCTAATCAGTCATTGTTGATTCAGAACTTGAACGGCAGCCGACAAACGGCTGCCGTTTTTTCGTGGAGTGTTGGTTAGTGTATTGTTTTCCCACTCAAACGATCGAAGTCCCCGGCGAGCCGGCTGCGTCAGCTGCCGGGTGTGCGCCATGAGAAGGATTGTAGAATTCGTGCATTCTACAGTTTCATCGTGACTCACAGCTTCCGGAATCCGCGAGCAGTTCCCACCCGGCAGCTGACGCAGCCGGCTCGCCGGGTACGAACGTGCGTGGCCGAATCGTATACTCATGCCTTCATCAAGAAAAGAAAACTCCGAACGCGTTGGGGAACCTGAATGACTTATGTTGCGGCAGAGGGGCGCTACAACGACATGGTCTACCGTCGTTGCGGCGAGAGTGGGTTGCGGCTGCCTGTGATTTCACTTGGGCTTTGGCACAACTTTGGGCACACCGCGGACTACGAAACGGCGACGGAGATTGCCACGACGGCGTTTGACGCCGGCATCACGTACTTCGACCTCGCCAACAACTATGGCCCGCCGTACGGATCGGCTGAAGAGAATTTCGGCCGCATGATGACGACGACGTTCGCGCCTTATCGGGACGAGCTGATCATTGCGTCGAAGGCCGGGTACGACATGTGGCCCGGACCCTATGGTGACTGGGGCAGTCGAAAGTATCTGATTTCGAGTCTCGACCAGAGTCTCAAGCGGATGAATCTCGACTATGTCGATATCTTCTATCATCATCGGTTTGATCCAGAGACGCCGCTCGAAGAGACGATGGGTGCCCTTGATTCGATCGTGCGGCAGGGCAAGGCGTTATATGCGGGCATCTCGAATTATTCGAGCGAGCAGATGCAGCGGGCATCGAAAATTCTGAATAATCTGGGTACGCCGTGCCTGATTCACCAACCGCGATATTCCATGTTCGACCGACATACGGAGCAGGACCAGCGGCTGGATACGCTGGAGCAGATTGGCAGCGGTTGTGCCGTGTTTTCGCCGCTCGCGCAAGGGTTGCTGACGGACAAATATCTCAAGGGCATTCCGGCTGACAGTCGTGCAGCGCTCGAGCACTTCCTCAAGAGCACAGATATTACGGACGATCTACTGAAGGTCGTCGGCGAACTGAATGATATTGCTGCGAAACGCGGCCAGTCGCTGGCTCAGATGGCCATCGCCTGGGTGCTGCGCGACCCGCGAATGACGTCGGCAATTATCGGAGCCAGCACGCCGGGACAGGTGACAGATTGTATCCAGTCGCTAAAGAACCTGGAGTTTGATGATGCAGAGCTCAAACGACTGGACGAGTTGTGTCCGCGTGAGACGTCGATCCTGTTTGGCTGATCCTTGGGCTGGATTCAACATCACTGCTTGACGGTTAGCCCGTTGGGTTTGACTTCCAGCGACTGGCCATCCGAGAATGTTACATTCATCGGCGTGTTGCGGAAGTTGTACGCGGCGTACGTTCGCTTACCATCCTTCGTGTAAACGTTCGTGAATGGGTGATCTGCTGTGACGTCAGGATCAACCGTTCCCATTCGATCCAGTGTATGAATCCAGTGGTACATGAAAGCTTGTGAGTTTCCGCTTTCGACTTTGCAGTCCGGTGTGTTCTCCAGAAATTTCACGCCAATCGCCGGATCGTGAAGGCTGCCAAACATCACGAGGAGATCGCCCCAGCCGCGGTTGTAATCGTTTCCGTGCTTCCGTTTTTCAACTACGCGATCGTGATTCTTTTTCACGTACCCGGGGTGGCGGCCCATGTACATGGAGGCGGGCGTGAACGGCAGCCAGTTGATGCCATGGATGTGGTCAATCTTGCCGGAGAACCAGGTGGCAAAAGCGCCTTTGCCTCCCCAGACCATGCCGACCGCCACGTTGGGATAGTCATCTGGAAAATTCGTTTCCGCAACATCAAACCAGTATTCCTCGACCGCCGTCCGTTCGGTGTTGTAGAGAAACGTACCAAGATCGCGCAGTCGCGTGTCACCGGTCGCCGCGCCCCACAGCATCATTCCGTACCACGCGTTCAGCGATTCGGATGATGATTCCTGATTGTTCCCGTCACCGAACTTTGCGTGCCCCGACGCCCAGGAGTGTCCGGCATACACATCGAAGCATCGCAGGTGTGGAAACATGGCGTCGTCCTGGTCGGGTGAAGCCATATCGCGGATCAAAAGCTCGACCATCGGGCCCCACGCCCGCGCCCATTCCGGATCTTGCCTCGCGATCTCGGCGGCTGCACGCACAAAATATCCGTAGTGGAAGTGATGATCGTTCAGCTCCTTGTCGCTTCCAAACGAAGGTCGGCAACCGATCATCGCGCCCCAGCGTTTGTCGTAATAGAATTGCGGCGCGTCTTCGTCCTCACTGGCCGTGAACCAGTTTTCCAGTCGCGATTTTAGCTCGCATTGGAACTGGTTTTGAAGCTTCTGATCCCCTGATTGTTCGGCGATTCCGCTCAGCGTCGCCAGTTTGCCAAGTTGCTTTCCTTCGTAGTAAGTGTCGCCATACTTGCCATCGTTTTTGTTGTCGGCGGCTTCTTTTCGAAGATATTCAAGCATCTGTTCGCGGTTCGGGATGCCTTCCTTCGGTAACATCGGCAATACGCCCTGTATCGGGACGCGAGTCGTGAATTCAGATCCGATGGCGACTTTCATCTGTCCGCGGACCGAGCGGTAAGTCTTTGATGTTGGGTTTACTTCACTGTATTTCCACTGGTGAGGGTAGAGGGCAAAGATGGTGCCGGACTCGTTACCTTCCATGGCTTGCGTGGAGAATTTGTAGGTGCCTTCGGCGTATCCATTATCGACGGAGTGTTCCAGCCGCGTATCAATCACGTGGTTGTGCGCGTACTTTGCGAACAATGCGAGCGTTTCTGGATCGTTGTCAGGGAGCAACGCGACAGAGAAATAATCTTTCGTGGTTTCGTTTTCGAACGTGGATGTCTTTAGTCCACTCCACGTACTTGCGCTGGCGCCAAACAGGCCATAGTGATTGCCGCGAACAGTAATTCCCAGAATGGCTTCTTTGGTGCTGCCAGACCAGACTTGTGGCGTTTCGGCGAAACTTAGAACTGGCTTGCCGCGTTTCAGCCGACAGTAAATAAATGGACTGCCGTGTCCGAAAGTGGTGCGTAAGGCCGCTTCGTTCGACGCGAATTCCGCGGTAATGAACCATTGTGAGTTGTCTGCCAGTTTCGCATCCGGAAAAGAACTTTCGGCGGAATGCCCAATGACGATGTCACCATTCTCCGAGATGCCGCCGCCCATGATATTTCCGGATGCCGCAACGATCGCTGCGCCGGGGTATCCGATTGACAGACCTTTTTCACTGCATACCATCCCGAGCGGATGTGGAAACATGTTTTGTGAGCGTGGTTCCCAGACCAGAGAGCTCCACCACTGATTGGATGGCGTCGCTCCATTAACGTCCGACGTCTTGTAAATGATTGTGGGTAGTGGCTTGCACGACGCTGGGCGAGTCGTCGTGTAGCTGCCCACTCCCTGTTTCACAATTTGTCCGTCTGCAACTGACACGAATAGAAATCCCACGACGCATAGAAGGGAAATTCGTGCAGCAGCTGAACTCGCGACTTTGACGCAACCCATTTCGTTTCCTTCGCTGATTTCGGCAGGCTGGTCAACCAGCCGCCAACCACGCCAAGATACAGGAAATAAAGCCATAGGGTGCATGCGAAATTTTGAAGATTCGAACCAGTTTGTTCGGTCCGGTTATCCTTCATCGACGCGACCATGTATGCGCGTCCGTTCCACAATATTGGGTTGAAGTGCTTGCTCTTTCTCGTCCTCTTGCTGCTTCCCGCTGTCCGCGTGTCATTCTGTTGCTAATTCTCCAGTTCTGCGATTCGATCCTTGATCAGTTGTTTCGTCTTTTTAGAAGCCGATTCAACAATACCATTCAGGTACTCACGATCGTCGAGGAGGTTGTGCTCCCGGATGAAACAGTCCACTTCGCTTTCTGGAGCCTTGGCCTTATCGTTGGCTGCGCTCACGATACCTTCGAGCACGATGCGGGACTCTGCATCCA
>CALHZT010000183.1 GCA_938040995.1 uncultured Pirellulaceae bacterium
ACGCACGTCACCGACAGGGCCATTTCGCTGCTTGGCAATAATAATGTCGGCCTCACCAGCGACTCGTTCCGCCTCATCACCGGTCAGGTAGTATTCTTCACGGTGAACGAACATCACGACGTCGGCATCCTGCTCGATCGCGCCTGATTCACGAAGGTGACTGAGTCGAGGCCGGTGACTTCCTTTTGCAGCTTCGGCCTGTCTGTTGAGCTGAGCCAGACACAGGACGGGAACACTCAGTTCTCGCGCAAGCCCTTTCAGGCGACGAGCCATCTTGGCGACTTGTTCCTGCCGCGGATCGCTTGCATTGTCCGGGTCGATCAATTGTAAATAGTCGATAACAATCAGGCCCAAACGGCCGGTACGCTTCTTGATGCGCCGCGCCGCTGCCGCAATCTGGGTCACCGTCCGGGACGGCGAGTCATCAACGAACATTGGAGATTTGCTGATGTCGGCAGCTTTATCGACCAGCTTCTGATTGTCTTCAGGCCGAATCGTACCGGCTCGCATGCGATGTCCATCGACTTCGGCAAGCGAACAGAGCATTCGATCAACGAGTTCTACCGACGCCATTTCGAGGCTGACAAACAGCACAGGAACTTCCTGACGTATCGCAACGTTCTCGGCAATGTTCATCGCAAATGCCGTTTTCCCCATACTTGGTCGAGCCGCGAGAACAATAAATTCCGAGCCTCGCAATCCACCAAGCATGCGATCGAGATCAGTAAACCCGGTATCTACCGTGCTTTCGTCGAACTCGTTTTTCATTTTCGCATCAAGCCGATCCATCGCGATGTTCAACAGAGTGTTGAGATCGGTAATCGACGACTCGTCACGGGCGTCATGGATCTCAAAGATCTTCTCTTCCGCCAGCCCCATTAACGCGTGCGGATCCTGCTCGCCGGCATGCGCATCCTTGAGAATCGAAGTCGCGGCGTCGATCAATTGACGTCGCAGGGAGTTGTTGCGTATCAGCTCCGCATATTCAGTCGCGTGAGCAGCGTGCGGCGCGGCAACCGCTACCGAAGCCAGGAATGCCATCCCACCCATCGACTCGAACTCGCCCAACTGCTTGAGCTTGGCCGTCAGAAGCTTCTCATCGATGGCTTTGTTGGCGTTGTACAGTTCGACAAGAATCTCGTACAGCCGCGCATTCCGCTCGTCAAAGAAGTCCGATGTGCGGGCGATATTTGCCACATCGTCGCAAACCGAAGGCATGATCATGATGCTGCTCAGCAGACACAGCTCTGCTTCGCGGTCATGAGGCGGACGCAGGTCCAGCTTGTCCTCTAATGACTTGTCACGCTTACTCTTGCGACGATTGCCGGAATCGGCCCGAAACTGGTTACCCATTGAAGACATCCATGAACTGAAGTGCGTGTGGGAAGGCAATCATAACGGGCCACCGCCGCCCGACTAGTCTTTGAAATCCACAAATGCGGGGCGATGGCCAGGAAAGCGGGGAAAGTCGTATGGCGAGAACCGAAACGAAAAAACTTCGGCCTTTCTCGCCAGGAGAGGGCCGAAGTTGCGATTTGTCTGCGTGAGTTTGTGCCCGACCTTAAATTGACGGCCTACGGCCCTATGGCCGTCTTCCCCGCGAACGCGGGAACCCACTCGAAGCGTATTAACGCCCAGTGTCTTTCCCTGCATCAAAAAGCCAATCCGATTCAATGGATTCCCGCCCGCGCGGGAAAGACGGAGGAAGATCAGGCAGTAATTTCTCGAACGATCCTAAGCGTCTTTTTCGACACTCGGTACGACCCAGACCTTGAGCTCACAATCGACCGACGTGTGCAGCTGGACTTTGACCGTGTAGAGACCAAGTTCTTTCAGCGGGCCTTCCAGTCGGACTTGATCCTGAGCCAGCGTGACGTCCTGCGATTTCAGAGCGGCCACAATCTCTGGAGCTCCAACACTACCGTAGAGGTGGCCATCATCGTTGGCGTTTGCTTCGATCGTAACGCTGAGTTTCGCGAGTTCGCTGGCCATGTCGCGATAGCTCTTGAGCCGCTGCTTCTCGATCTCTTGCAGCTTGGCCCGGTGCTTCTCAACCATCCGCTTATGGTGATCAGTCGCAACCGTCGCCAATCCCTGCGGCAGAAGATAATTGTTCGCAAAGCCTGGCTTCACCTCAACGACGTCGCCTTGGCTTCCAAGGTGATCAACCGCCTGGATGAGCAACAACTCGATGCCGCCATTAGGCCCCTTCGGCAACCGAGGGAAGCGTGGACCGCGAGTTCGTTTACGTTTCTTTTGCTTTGCCGGCATTTCTGCACCCTTGCACTTGGCTTACTTCAAAATTGCTATCTGTTATTTCCTGTCCTCAATCGACTGAACCCAAAGGTCCGTCGACTAGAACGGAATGTTGTCATCCGTTGGCGCCGCAGGCGAACTCGTCGCCGCCGGCTCACTATAGTCGTTGCGAGGAGCCGAACTTCCGCCGCCTCCACCACCGCCGCCGCTCTTGCCGCCGATCATCTGCATCTTTTCGCAGACAATCTTTACCTTGGACCGCTTTTGGCCGTCCTTCTCCCATGTTTCCTGCTTCAGCCGACCTTCGACCAACATCGGCGACCCCTTGGACAGATACTGAGCCGCAACTTCGGCCGTCCGTCCCCACAGAGTCACGTCGAAAAATGAAGTCTCGTCGATCCACTCTCCCGATGCCGACTTGCGACGATCGTTGACGGCCAGCCCAACGTCACCGACAACAGTCCCGCTTTGCAAATGCCGGATTTCAATATCGCGCGTCAGGTTTCCCAACAAAATGACCCGATTGAAACTCGCCATAATTTTCTCCTACGTGACTAGAACCAGCGATCAAATAAACCAAGGGTGAACAAACGTCACCCACACCAAAATTACCAAACCACAACTGCCTGGACAAGTTTTGGAAGCTTCCACAGGCCCAGATACCGGGCCCTTGGCAGCTTTGTTCATCCGATCACCAGCCGCAATTACGTTGCGGCAGGCCTCTCAGGTGCTGGCTTTTCCGGCGTCTCAGCTACCGGGGCATCCTCGACAGGTGGCGTCTCACCCTTGGCGTGAGCCACGAGTGCGTCTGCCAGCCGGTCATCCACCGCCAAAACGAGATCACGCATCACATCGTTGTTCAGCTGCGAAGCGCGAGTCAGCTCGGTCAGGCGGCTGGTGTCCATTTTGAAATAGACCAGCCAATAGGCACCTTTTCGCTGTCCGCGGATCGGATAAGCCAGCTTTTGCTCAGCCCAAATGCGGCTGACCAGAACTGTCCCACCACACTTTTCGATCATCTCACTGACACGTCCGGTCACACCCGCCTGATCTCGCGAATATCGGTTCGCTTCCAGCAAGAACATGCCTTCGTAAGTTCGCTCAGCCATTACGGCTCCTTGTCACCATGCTTGTTTCCTTTGTTGGGAATTTCGTTATCGCCGGATCCTGCGGATGCCGGCGGCTTTTTCTTCTTTTGTTTCTTCTTGTTCGGGTCGGCGTTGTACCGGTTCATGCACTCCGCCATCCCGTCGCGCGCCCAAACGGCCACGCTATCCGCCGCCCTCCCGATGACCGACTTTAAATCATCAGTCTCCTCCGTGCGGAACTTGCTCAGCACATAATCTGCGACATCCCATTCGGGAGGCGCCTTGCCAATTCCAACACGCAAACGGGGAATCTCCTGCGAACCCAGTCGCCGGAGAATGTCCGCCAATCCGTTTTGACCACCAGCGGAGCCCTTCGGGCGGTACCGCAATCTTGCCAAATCAAGATTCAGGTCATCACAAACTATCAGGATGTCTTCGTGGTCGATTTTGTAAAAGTCGCGAGCAGCCAAAACACTGCCGCCACTCCGATTCATGAACGTTTGCGGTTGAAGCAGGAGGACGTTTCCGCCACCCACCTGTGCCTCACAAACTTCGCCATGAAACTTGACTCTCGGTTGACCAGTCGCATGACGACGAGCCAACTCGTTCAAAACTTCAAAACCGATATTGTGTCGCGTGCCTTCGTATTTCCTTCCCGGATTTCCGAGGCCCGCGATTAACTTCATCTTCAGCACCACGCAAAAAAGCTACGCTTTCTCGCTCCATGCCTTTCGTACCGGACTAACTATCGCCTTCGGCTTCGTCATCCTTGCTACCGCCAATCACTTCTGGCTCTGCACCATCTGCTGCGGTTGCTTCCGTGTCGGCGTCGGATTCTGCCGACGGTTCGCTACAAGTCACCAGAACCATTTCCGGATCTGATTTCAATTCGACTTTGTCCGGAAGCGAAACGTCACCAGCCGTCAACGACTGGCCAAGTTCCAACTCGGAGATCTTCAATTCCAACTCTTCAGGAATCGCGATCGCCGGACTAATGATTTCAATTCGTCGCTTGGTCTGAGTCACCACACCGCCCTGCTTTACACCCGGTGCTTCGCCACGCAACTTGACGCGAATTTCAACTTCGACCAATTCGTTGGCATCGACTCGAGTCAGATCGACGTGGAGAACATTCGAACCGAATGCATCCCACTGAACATCTTTGAGCAGTGCATTCTCGGTCGTCGCACCCGTCAGCTTGACGAGGTGGGCGTTGTGCTTGATAGCACTCGCCAGTTCCTTGCGATCCACAGCCAACGAGACGCTGGCTTCGCCATGACCATAAAGAACGGCTGGCACCTTGCCCTGAGCCCGCAATCGTTTCGAATTTCGCGTTCCAAGCAACTCGCGAGCTTCTACTGTCAATGTGTCATCAGACATTGCTTCGCCTGTCTATCCTGAGCTGAACGTTATCGGTAACTAACCGGAATTTTGTACGGTGGTTCGGGAGCATTTCTGCCATCCACGGCGTTCCCCGCGATCAGGTCCCCTACCGGTTCCTGCTGGAGTGCCAAGCCCCACATTTTGGCATATCATCGGCTAGAGGCAACCCCATGTGGCCAGTTCGAGCCCACGGATTCCCCGCAATTCCCGACCACAAACCAGAACCCAGGCTTAAACCGGACCGCTTCAGCGGTTTGCCTTGTCCCCGCAATTGGTAATAGTTACCTTTTCAGCGGAAGTCGCACTATCACCGGGCAAACCTCCTTCCGCTGCCAACCCCGTCCCTCGAGGAATCCTGTGGCCAAGGCTACCAAAAAAGCATTCGAATATGTCGAGCCAATAGGCGCTCGCGTTCTCGTGAGAAAAGACGAGTCAAAACGCGAAACCAAGGGCGGTATCGCACTGCCGGACGCAGCCGAAATACCCACGATCACCGGGCGAATCGTGACGATTTCCGCTGCAATTGAGCACGATGACGACGTCCCGCTCCGCCAATACGACAAGATCCTCTTCAATCCGAACCATGCCATCCCGGTCGATTTTGAGTCGGACAACCAGCTTTTCGTCGTCCCCGTCGAAGATGTCGTCGCTGTCTTCCGTCGTGAAGACCCCAACGCGTAGGATTTTAGGCTCGCTTTGCTAACGCGGGCCTGCCGCTTTGCATTCGACCAGATCGAGACCATGTGCCGCCACCCGGGGAAATTCGATGAGGAATCGCGATTGGTTTGAGCTGGCAGCGAGGTTGCTTGGATTCTGGCTGTTGATTCAGGGCGTGGTTTCAACGGTGGCCATTCCCTTCTACGCCTTCGCGGGGCAAATCGCATTGCCTTGGTACATGATACTGTTTCAATGGACTTGGCCCGTGTTGCAGTCCTTATTTGGGATCGCGCTGATCTTTTTCGCTTCAGCGATTGCGGAACGTCTGTATCCGAATGACCAACTGCGCCCGCAGGAAGATCCAGCGTTCGCAGACGGTCCGGCAAATGAGGACGGCAGGAATCATGCACTCCGGATTGGCATTCAATTAATTGGT
>CALHZT010000184.1 GCA_938040995.1 uncultured Pirellulaceae bacterium
TTCTTTCTGTGTCTCGCGACTTCGATGCAAAAAACCTGCCACGACCGGTAAAGGTGATCTGTATTGTTGAACCAATAAATGAGATGATAACGACACTGTTGCGCTCCTTCGCTATTGGACGTGTTGTCAAAATATCTAATAAGTTGCGCAACAGTTCTCAAATATCAATCTCTAATTTAGCGATCAAATAGCCACATTTTTGACAGGCCAGCCTCGCCCTCCCGTCGCGCCGCGTCCAGTTACAGGTCGTAATGGACCTCCCGTCGCGCCCTACCGTTGCACGCCTTACTGGTTCAGTACCCGTAGCACTTCATCCGCCCGGATTCGCAACAGATTCGGTTGCTCTTCATCCGTTGAGAGTTTCTCGATCGCGGTTTTGAGCTTGCTGATATCCAGTTGTGGATACTCACCGTAGAGTTTCGTGGTAGCGCGCAGTGCGTTGGTCACAAGGTGCGTTTTCTTCCACTCTTTGAGGCTGGCCTCATTGGCCGCCCGCTGTTGTTCCGTCTGTCGTTTGATTGGCTCAATCATTGAGTCTTCGAGAGCATCTTCGGGTGGATCAAGCATCTCGGCCAGAATCTCAATGCATCGCTCGTCTCCCTGTCGCGCAAGGCCAATGGCGGCGTTGTACCCGACATCGAGGCTGGGGTCGTGGGTTAGCTCAGCCAGCCGCGTATTGGTGACTTCTTTGGGTAACAAGCCGAGTGTAAACGTCGCCGCCGAGCGGAGAATCTCCCGGTCGCGTTTCTCTTCCGCATTTTCGGAATACTCTTCGGTTCCCTTTTGCAGCGCGTCAAGAACCGACGGATGTCCGGCAATGGTTTCTGGATCGACGGCTTCTGTCAGTTCGGCCAACGCCTGAAGGGCGGCTCGACGCGTGTTAAGATCGTCAGCATGCTCTTCGTGGGATGCAGCGAGAGCGAGTGCTTCGCATCCGGTGTCGACTTCGAATCGACCAAGCGAGCGGCAAAGATACTCCCGCAGTTGGTTGCGTTCGTTATCGTGTCGGCCCTCTTCGATCTGTTTCTCGAGGAGTGCCGCCAAGCGTCCGGCAAGCTCGGTGTCCTGGCGGAGTTCGCTGTTTTGCGAGTCACGAAGGAGCTGTGCGAGCGTCAGCGCTTTTTGCCAGCTGGCATGATTCAGTTGTTCAATGTCGGCGACAAGGTCTGCGGGATTCTCATTTTGCCGGGAGAGGTAGCCGAACAGCAGCCATAACGCGACAATCATCGAAACGATGAGCATCGGAATGAGAAACAGCTGGATGATAAAATTGGCGGCTGGCGCCTGTACGGGAGGCAGAAGATCGTCCGCCGACATGGCCGGCTGGTCCGCTGGTCGTCCGGAATTTTCAGTCGATTGATTCATTCAGATTTTTTTGTCGGCTTTGGTGCTGCACTGGTTCAAATAGCGTAAGTCACCTCCGGCTTGCTGGAAACCGGTAATGTCCGCCGTCGCAGGAAACGCAGGATCGACAGAGCGATCTACGACTTTGAAAGCAACCTACATCCACACTCAGACGTTCAACCGCCTTGAAACTACTTGAATTAACCCTACCGACGGCTGCCGAGAATATCGCCCTCGATGAGGCGCTGCTTCTGGATGAACATTTGCCGGTTGGCGGCGTGTTGCGAATGTGGGAGTCGCCACAGTATGCGGTGGTGCTCGGTCGCGCTTCGAAGATCGCCGAAGAGGCGAATTTGCCGTGGTGCGAGTCGCAGCGAATCCCAGTTATTCGTCGTTCGAGTGGTGGAGCGAGCATTTTGATGGGGTCGGGCTGCCTGATGTACAGCCTCGTTCTGCCGGAGTCACACCATCCGCCAGTCGCGACCATCCCGACGGCTCATGAGTATGTTCTCGGCCGGATGACGGAAGCGATCTGTCGCCTGGGAGTCGATGTTTCGGTCGCAGGGACCAGCGATCTTGCGTTTCGTTTGCCGAAGACTCCGGACGAGCTCCTGAAGATTTCCGGAAACAGCATGCGCAAGTCGCGTGATCGCGTGCTTTACCACGGAACGCTGCTCTACAACTTTGATCTGGATCTCGTTGGAACAGCGCTTCTCGCGCCGCCGAGGACGCCGGACTATCGGGCAGGTCGCACCCACCTGGAGTTTGTGGCCAATCTTCCTGTTCGTCGCCCAAAGCTGTTCGACGCGATCGTGGAGGGATGGGGCGCAATAGAGCGAACGGAGAGTTGGCCAAGGGTGGAAACTCAACGCCTTGTTGCGGAAAAGTACCTAAGTTCCGTATGGAATTCTCGACGCTAGTAGCGGCGAATACGGGAAAAATTCTTGGCAAAAGGAACTCGAAAAAGTCGGGTCAATATGACCCAGAAAAGTGAAGAAGCCGCGCAAAACTGAGAATTTCGTCCCGCGAATATGGAGCGTCGGCTAACTTACTTCCGAGCGGGAAATAGCATTTGCATCCCGGAACCGACGTGAAACACCTACTAGTATGAGGAAAGCCAATGACTACAACGATTCGTAACCTTTCGCTACTTCTGATCCTTTGTTTCGGAAGCATTGCGAGTGCCCAGGTGATTAACGAAATTGATGCTGACACAACAGGTACCGATGTCCTTGAGTTCGTTGAGCTCTTCGGTGCGCCTAATATGTCGCTCACTGGTTTATCAATTGTCGGCGTCAATGGATTCGACGATTTGACCTACGATACATTTGCATTCGATCTGGACGGGTTTTCGCTCGACGCTAATGGCTACTTCGTAATTGGTAACCCCACGGTGGTTCCTGCGCCAGACTTGGTCACGGCAAGTGCGAACAATGCACTTCAAAATGGTCCCGACGCGATTGTCTTGTTCACTGGTGACATTGCCAATTTTCCAAACGATAGCACGCCACCAACAGGTGCTGCTGTTATCGACGTGATTCACTACGGAACCAATGACTCTGCCGATGCGGGGATATCTGCCTTGTACCCAGGTGCAGTCTATGTCGATGAAGGAACGCTTGGTGACAAGGACACCGACTCGATCGGTCGTTTTCCAAATGGTACGGGCGATTTTCAAACGCTCGACTCACCCACGCCCAGCGATGAGAATGTTGTCCCAGAGCCAGGTGCCTTTGCCCTGTTGCTTATGGGTGGTCTTTTTCTTTTCCGTCGTCGGTAAGCACGACTGAAAACTGATTTACAAATTCAATTCAAGAGGCTCGCAGTCTGGCTGCGAGCCTCTTGTAATTTAAATTCATATCGGAACCACGAAAGACGCAAAAATCGCGAAAAGAGAGCGCAGTTCAGGTCCTGGTTTGCCGAACGATTCTTTCCCATTCGACTTTGGGAGATTGGCCGAAATTGACCAGCAAGCCAAGCTGGTGCCCCGATGCCTTTAGGTAATTGTGGACTTGTGCGCGATGGGCGTTCGTCAATTCCGAGACAGCTTTGATCTCCACGATGACTTTGTCGTAACAGACATAGTCGGGTACGAATTTCTGTTTGAGTGGTCGATCCTTGTAGGTTAGCGCGAGGGCAGCTTGCGCTACAAAAGGAATTTCCTGAAGACCAAGCTCGATGGAAAGGCATTCTTGATAAACAGGCTCGAGGAAGCCACAACCTTTCTCTTTGTACACCTCAAAACACGCGCCCATGATCTTGTAAGATTCTTCCTTGAATAGGATTTCCATCTTTGGCTCCTTTGGCTCCTGTGGTTCTGCTGTCAGTCTAATGTTACTGGCAGTATAGGTATGAACCGCGAAAGAAACGAAAGGCACGAAAAGGGAGGATGAAGAATTGGGACGTTCTATTGGCGTTGCAGCGAACTCCCAGGCTTGTTTTTCGGGGTGTTGTGTGTAGCTGGTTTCGTTTTTCGCGTCTTTCGTTTCTGTCGCGGTCCTCTCAATTGAATGTGTGCCTTCGCCAGGTGTCTGTTCATGAACCGCGAAAGAAACGAAAGGCGCGAAAAGGGAGGATGAAGAGTTCGAACTTTCTGTTGGCGTTGCCGCGAACTCCAAAATTGTTTTTGGTGTATTGTTGGTTGCGGTTTGTATTTTTCGCGTCTTTCGTTTCTTTCGCGGTTCCCTCAATGAACTCTCTACACCATGCTCCACTTCTTACGCAGGAACCACTCAACGATTAGCAAGCCGATCAGCAACAGATAGAAAATGCTGGCGTCGAGCGATGTGTCGGCCAGTCGCCATTGCGAGCGGTATTCCAACTCCGTTTCGACCGGTTGCTTTTCCAGTTCTGCGAGAATCTCGTCGAGTTGCTCGGGGATGATCTGCTTTCCCCCAGCCGCCGAGGTCAGCTCGGCCAGTGCTCTAAGCTGCCCAGTATTGGCGGACGGGTCAGCCATCTCGATATCCTGATCCACAATCAGAAAGTTGCCGCGATCCGTACCCAGTTCGACTCCGTCTCGAGTTGCCACCAGGTTGTATTCGTACTCGCCCGGTTCTTTCAAGACTTCGCTTTTCGCGGACCACTTGATGGCGCCTCCTGACGTTTCTTTCTGGACGCGTACCTTGGTCGAATAATTCGCCGGTCCCTGCAGCGTGAGGTCGAAAATCGCATCATCAATCGACTCACCCGATGAATCCCGCGCACCAAACGTTACCGGTACCTGGGATCCTGCCCGGTAACGACGTTGCGCCAGTCGCAGCCAGACCTGGTTTTGCGTAGCTTCATCTTTTTGAGCCAACCATAAAATCGACTGTCGCCAAAATCGTTTGTGTTCTTCCTGGTGACCGCGACGGTACCAGCGAAACGTTGAATCGCCAGCCATTGCGAGCACCCGGCCGTTACCATAGTTGCCTGAAATGAGGATCGGATGCTTGTCAGGCGATTCTGCCAGAACCACGGCTTGATCTTTTAGCCCCTTGAACTTGTTGGCTCCCAGGAGTGGCGGCAACTTGGACCAACGATCCAGATTGGTGGCGGGAGGGCCAATTCGCGTAATAAAATGATCGGCGGTGGGCAGCATCAGGAGTTCTTTGGCGTAATGCACGTCTGGACGCACGGGTTCACTCTTCGCCTGTCGCTCAAGTCGTTCCATTCGGACAGGCATCGCATCCGCGAGCGGCGAGCGAACGTAGCCTCCCGGACCAAAACTATGCACGCCGCCGAGTGTCATGAGCCCTTTGCCCTCGGCGACGGCGGTCTGGATCGCGACAGCGGTATTATCACCCAGCCGCGATGCATCAATGTCACCAATCAGGTAAACGTCGTATGGCTTTCTTTCATCGAGCGGAATAAGCAGGGCACCCTCGCCATTCGGATCCGAATCCAGCCACGAATCGACCTGGATATCCGGCGATTCGTCGAGTGCACGTCGAATAAACTTTCGCTCTTGCCATCCGACGTTGCCATCCACAAACAGGACTCGTAGTCCGCCCTCGAGAACGGTCATAAATGCCGTCAGCTGGTTGTTGTCGAGCACCTGCTCGCCGGATTGCGGAGGCGCGATCAAAGTCAACTTGTACTGGCCGACCTGGGACGGCATGTACGCCAGTCGGATTTGCAGTTGCTGATCCTGTTCGTCGGCCACGATCGGTATGGGGCCGACTTGATCGGTGGTTCCGTCCGGAAGTTCAATTTCCATTCGCACGGGAATATCTCGCCCGGCCAGTCCCTGGACCCGAACCGCGGCTCGCACTTCAAGCTCATTGTTTACGAACACGGTGTACTGATCAGGCAGGTTTTCGATCGCGACATCTCGCGACTGGCTCTGATCCCGCGACATTCCGTATCCGAGTACATAAGTTGGCACGTTTCGTCGTCCAAGTTCGCGAAACGGTTGCTGAATGTCGACTCGCGGACTGATGGCTCGTTGCGCTCCGTCGCCGGAAATGAACACCGCCGCGATCCGGCGCCCGGTCTCACTCTGAAGGACATCATCCAGCGCAGTACCGACGTCCGATTCATCACCATCCGCCGTTTCGGGCAGCTGTTCACCCAGCGGCACATTGGTGGCTCGACTGTCGAAAATATAATTGCTGATTCGGAATTTGTTTCGCAACCGGTTCAGTCGTGGGAGTGCAGCGTCCAGAGTTCTCCGGGCAGCATTCCAACGTGTCGTATTGTCGACGTCCGGAACGTTCATGCTTCGGCTGTTGTCGGTAAGGAAAATGATCGCGGCGGATTGCGACTGTTTGTCAGCGGTTACCAGGCCGGGTCGCAACATGGCAATCGCCAACAGCGCGATGACCGCCAATCGAAGTTGAGTCAGCCTGCGCCGGCGTTCCGGACTGGCCGAAGGGAATAGTGGCTTGACCCATAACAGTCCAAGCAGCAACGCAACGATCGCGACCACCAGAAGGTAGCTGCCGAAGATCGGTTGTAATGCAAGTCGTGGCATGGTTCGTATTGGTGGTAGTGGGCGAGGCGACGAGTCCGGCGTCCACTTCGTTTTCCAAATTCGGTGTTCAGGACTCGTCGCCTCGTCCGCTACGGATTCAGGCGGCTGGTTTGTCTGGTGTCAGTTGACCGTAAAACAGGTTTGAGAGTAAATGCTCCAACGCAAGTAACAAAGCGACAAACAGGATGACCCATGGGTAAAACTCGTGGCCTCGCCGGGCAACGCCGATGCTCCGGTCAATCGACTCTTTCGTCCGGGCGACCTGATAGTTTCCGTCGGGGAAGAGGGTGTCCAGTCGCGAAAGTTCAATCCGGTTCAGGTTGGTGGCGTCGGCCGGCAGGTTGATGGAAAAGCCGCGTTGGGGTTTCTTCTTGTCGTCCGGTTTCAGTCGATAAATTCCCGGCGTATCGGTGAACGGTACTGCGATGTTGCCGATCTTACTTTGGACTTGTTGCCAGGATCCGCCGGGAAGGAACAGTTGATAACGTTCGTCGCTGGTGGCCGCTGGCAAATGTGCCGTCTGGCCGACGGAGTAGTTCAGGCGACTGTCTGCGCCTTGCACAAGGTACTTCGTGATTTCGTTGACGAGGACGACGTAGGGCCACGAGTCGGTACCGCGGTTCCACGGCCGCCGGCCACGGACGTTGAGTGGATCGGAAACGGGAGTCGTCATCATGATGACTTGACCACTGCCAACGTTGCCTTCGAGAACCGCAGGTTTTCCGTTTCCGAACCGCATGATGACTCGCCCGCTCTGCGTCGTATCTTCGACCAGCCAGTGCTTCTGGATCGGAAACGTATCCCATGGTATCGAGGTCGCCATCGGCTCGAGAATCTTCAGGATTGGATGCTGTTCCGCACCAAACGCGAGCAGGATATCGTCAACACCGGCTCGCCATGGTCGTTTGATGGCACCGGGGAGCACTTCGAGCGCTTCGGGCAAGTTGAAATTTTCGACGTTGGCATTACGACCCAAAAATGTCGCCAACCCGTGCCCGCGCCGGACATAATCACCAAGCGTTCGCCAAACGACGGGCGTCATCGGAGCCGGGTCAAGCAGCGCGACTGCCGCATAACCGTCGAGTTCCGTGCTTTCAATATCTGCGGCATCAATGACGTCACACTGGAACATCGCCTGGCCGGTTTCGCGATAGCGATACGGAGCCAGCAGTTCGTGAACAAACCGAGGTTCGGCTCCCGGGCCGGCGGCGATCAGGATGGGCCACGGCGGGTGTACCTCGATCGTAAAAAATCGCGAGTTGTCGCAGTCGAGACCGTCGGCGCCCGTAATTCGCAACTCGCCGTTGTGCGTTCCGACCGGCAAACCCCGCAGAGAAAACTCCATGGAAATCGTTTCGTCCTGCGAAAGTCGGATCTCGCGCTGATCTCGCAACTGTTTCTCTGGCAATCGCGGCTCGCCATTCACGATGATCGGCAGGCCAGGATCGTTCGCCTCGACGTATAGTTCGACGTTTCTTGTCGCTCCAAGTCCCTGGCTTTGCACGGTGACGGAAAGCGGCAATTTCGCATTGGCAGAGATGTGTTGCTGTGAAAATTCGATTTCGCCAAGTGAAAGGTTCTGCGGCGCTTCCACCCCAACATCCACAATATAAACCTGCGGGCGATTCGGTGCATTGCTGTTATCATCTGCCTCGGCGGCATTGGGGGTGCGGTCGCCTTGCCACGCAGGTTCGGTCAAGTCGCTAAACACATAGATCTCGCGTTGCTCCAGTTCGGTATTCGCGAGCAGTCGTTCAGCCGCATCGATCATGCGCGTCACGGTTTGTGATTGAAATCCCGTGGCCAGCACGTCGATCTCGCCAATGGCAGATGCACGATCGACTGCAAACGTGCTTCCACCCAGCCGCGTATCGACGATCGCAATCTGGCTGTCGCCGGGCAGTTGCCGGGCCAGCCATTTGCCGAGTGTCTTGGCATCGTCCAGCCGCGTATTGCCTTCGTGTACGAGGGCCATTCGGGGCGACGTGTCGAAGATCATGACGGCAGCCACCGGGGCTTCCGAGTCACCGAGCGGCATGCGGGTTTCTTCATTGGTGATGGCTTGCCAGCCAACGGCGGCGGCACCGAGGAACAGAACGGCTGCGATTCCGCCAAGAATGGTAGGCAGGAATGATCCACGTCCCCGCTGCTTGGCCACGATGGCCAATGTGCCAACAAAGATTGCAAAACTCGCGAGCGCGCCACCCAGCAGGAAAACACCAAGTCCCGCGCTGTTGATCACGGGTTTGGCAAGAGCCAGACCAAGGCCGAGCACTGCGGCACACCGTAGTCCAAGCAGCGCCCATTGCCGAAGTTTCAGGCGACGCGAGTTCGTGACCTGTTTTTTCTGGACGAATCGTAAAGCAGGAAAAATGACATGCTTCGGTTTCCGCTGCATCATCAGGTGCAGAATAATGGGGCCAGCAACAGCGAGTGTGCCCAGTGCCAACAGCGGAAAGTTGAGAAATGACATGACCTGTTACCCACGTCCCTGGCGACTGAGCAGGTACTCAAGCAGCGCCTTGTCGAACTGCATGCTTGTATCCAGCCCGACATAGTCGATTTTGCTTCCGAAGCACTCGCGGCGAAACGTTTCGCGAAACTCGGCGACTTGCTCCAGATAGGTTTTGCGAAAACCTACGCCGTCGACCTTGAGTTTTTCGCCACTCTCCGGATCTTCCAGTTCCATCAGTCCGTCGAACGGGAACGTAACTTCGGCTTCATCCATAATGTGAAACAGAATGACATCGTGGCCACCATGTCGCAGCCGCCGTAGAGATTCGATGATCTCATCCGGATCGCCAAGGAGATCGCTGAAGACCATGACGAGGCTCTTGTGCTTCAGCATGGCCGCGACCTGAGTCAGACTGTGTGAGATGTCTGTCTGGCCAGTCGGTTCGAGGTTGGCGAGGACCGAAAGGAGCGTTCCCAGCTGCGTCCGCTTGGATTTTGGCGCAATGCTGTTTCGAATTTTCTCGTCGAACGTGATCAGACCGACGGGATCCTGCTGATGCACCATGAGGTAGCAGAGCGCCGCGGCAAGACAGATGGCGTACTCGAACTTGGTCAACTCCTGACGGAACGTGTAGCCCATCGACTGGCTAAGATCCATGACGAGGTAGCCGGTGATGTTGGTTTCGGCTTCGAATTTCTTGACGTAATACTTGTCCGTCTTGGCGTAGACCAGCCAGTCAATATCTTTCGGGTCGTCACCGTTGGTGTACTTTCGATGCTCCGAAAATTCGACAGAAAAACCGTGGTACGGGCTGGCGTGGAGGCCCTGGAGGAATCCCTTCACGACGAACTGAGCCCGCAGATCCAGCCGCGAAATTTGGCGGATCACTTCAGGCTTCAGATATTTTTCGACGCTGGACACGGGTGGTTTTTCTGGTTGGCGACTTTGTAAGTTTCTTGCGGTCGGTGGGAGGGCGAGGCTCCGTCCGAGCCGCAGCAGTTGGCAACGCGTATTTGTTTACGGCTCGGACG
>CALHZT010000185.1 GCA_938040995.1 uncultured Pirellulaceae bacterium
GTTGAGCGAAGCGGCATCAAGAAAGAAATGCGTCGTCGTGAATACTACGAAAAGCCGAGTGAAGTAAACCGACGTGCACGTTTGCGTGCAGAACGTCGAGCTCGACGCAACCGATTGATGGCTGGCGCCCGCTAGCATTTATAAATTTCCGGCCGAGTCCTCTGAGTCCCAATTCTTGATTGCTGCCGTATGCAAAGGCAGCTCTGGACTGGCCGTGATATCTACGCGCAGTAGTCGCTGCGCCTTTGCGAAACTCAAAGCCTTGCCGATCGCCTAAGCCTACGCAGGCTTGTTGATTTCTTCCATTCTTCCGAGTCGGCTACGACTCGATCCGAATTTGTTCCAATTCGAATGACTCCAAGTCGATTTATCGCTGCGGTGTCGTTCGCTTAAGAGTTTGAGCCTGCATCAGGTAGTGAGATGCCCGTTGGCTTTGACCGAGCTTGGCCAACGTCTGGCCCAACAACTCATTCGCATACGAATCGTACTTGTCCATGTTCACAGCCTGAGCAAGCGCTTCCTGTGCGGCTTCGTACTCGCTGTCGAAGTAGTACCCTTCGCCAAGCAGCCGCAAAAGCAATGCCGACGAAGGATAGCGAATCACGCCTTCGGTAAGAACTTCCCGGGCGTACGCGCTCTTCCCGACGGAAAATGCATCCTGAGCCAACATGGCGATGCGCACATCACCTGGCAGTGGAGCCGACTTTGCGACTTTCGTTCTCCCGGCAGTCTTCTTTTTGACGGCCGGTTTATTTTTGACGATATTCTTTGGTCTGATTGGCTTCGCCGGAGGCGTTGGCAACGTGTTCGGTCTTTGCAGTGCGTTCGGTGCCATATCGACCGGGACGATGTTGACTGCTTTTGGCTTTTCACGCGATTCCCTTGCGATTGGCATTTCAGCCGATACGCGCTGAACCATGCCGGGATTCGTTGAAGGGGCGGAAGATGCAACTTGCGATCGCCGAAGTGATGCAGCCGGCACAGTATTCATTTCACGAACCGGCGATGCGATAACAAATTGATGCTGGCTGGGCTGCGGACCTTTTTGCTGGACAGCCGGCGGCATAACGACTGGGGCAACCGGTGTCGTCGGCTCACCATGCCGGCACACATACAGACCATTCTGATAATCGGAGACCGAGAAACCGAAGGGTTCGAGCATGCGACGCAAAGCCAGTTCGGGATGCTGCGCGGAAACCGTTGCCGAGATTGTTCCCGAGACTGTTGGGCTCACTGCAATTGGTTTTCCGATTCGAGTCGCCATCGCTTTCAGGAATCCTGAGATTTCAACGTTGCTGGCATCAATGCTGACGCCTCCCGTCGACTGATCAAGGTCGATCGCCAACTCGGTCGCGTTGGTGCCCGATTTAGGCTTCGTTGCGATATTCGCCGATCTTCCCATCGGCTGGGCAGATTGCGACACTGCCGTCGACAAGGTTCGAGGCGCCGTGAGCCGATTCGTGGCTGGACATGCCGAACCGCACATGGGCGTTCCACAAGTCGGCCCTTGCCTGGAACACCCGGTCGCCTGGACGGCTCGCTCCTGAGACTCTACTGACAGTGAGGACGTTTGCACATTTCCCAGCAACGTGATCGTCATCGTCTTTTCGTACGAATCGTCACGCACAATGCAAGTTTTCGACTGCAGATCAATTGGAGGGACCGCAGGTTTGATTGACCGGTACGGTGCATTCAGCCGGTCCATATCGGCCAACCGAACTGGCTCCGCCGACTGGACGTAAGAGGTTCTCGCAACGGGATGTCCGACCGAAGGCTTGGAAACGTTAGGGACATGCTGCGAGCCGCCATACTGACACTCTTCGCAAGCCGCAGGAACAACGTTGACGTCCTGAATAGGGGCGGCAGGAGCAAGACGAATAAGCTGACGATCCTGAACGACTTCTTCAGCCGTGACTAACGCAATCTGATCGTTCGAAGCTGGCGGAGGCGTTGGAACTGGCAACAAAGGGGCGAATTCGCTCGCCCGAACTTCCGGTTGACCTGTAGTTTCATCGCCGTTTTTCGTAATGGGAATTGCGTAGAGCAATCCGTCATCCTGAACAGGCTGACAGGATGCACTTTCGCACGTTGGCGAATCGGGATTTCCATAGACAAGCGCCACTAACAGCCCAATCAAGGCAGTGGCACTGATACCAAGTTTCGTTGACAGTTCCATCACATCCCCCACAGATCGACGGCATTCCACGCGAACTGACTCGCAAGACGGATGCGTCATTTGTTGGCACAAATTCGAGTTGAAACGCGATCTTCAGATGCGCGCAAGGTACAACTCCATGGCCTCTATATCGACATCCCGAAAATCATCCCTAACCAAAAAACTGGTAGTTGATCGTTAAAGTTGGCCTAATTGGTACATTCAGAGCTAGTACCGCAGGCACTGATCTTTCGCGGCTGGATCAGGCCACGGCCCAATAGACGTCTGCGGCGCAGGCCTGAATATGCATGTGAAAGGGATCAACGGAACGCTGATCGTGGCCCAGAGCCGGGCAAGCCTCAACAGAAACGGGCGAAGAAACAGGAAGAAAAAGAACGCGGCGGGGGTCCCCTCAAGCTCCAAGCCATTCCCCGCCGCGTAGCGCCACGCCCCTCCCCAAAGGCGTAACACTGAAACATAGATTGGGAAGACATCGAGTCAATTTGGAATTGCCACAAATCCAAAAGAGGATTTGAGAGCGTTGCATCTTTACGACATGGCCCGCTTTCAGCCATGGTGAGTTCGCCACATTGACAGCGCACGCACCAAGCGGGCGTGCATTTTGATTCAATCGCGAGACGTGTTTTGTGATCACGTCGCGTTTTGACAACTTCTGGCAACGACAGCGACTTGGCCCAAAGCAAGCTTTGCGGTTACCGGTCGCCCCAGTCGAGGCCAAGATCGAGATTCGGTGCAGAGTGAGTCAACGCTCCCACGCTGATTCGATCGACGCCAGTGGCAGCGACCGCCTTGATCGTCGAGAGGTTGATCCCGCCGGAAGCCTCAAGCTCAACATCAACGGCGGCTTTGTCCCGCATCGACACAGCGTTCGTGAGTTGCTCCGGCGACATGTTATCAAGCAGGACGATATCCGGCCGCATCGGCAATACTTCGGCGAGCTGCTCCAGTGAGTCGACTTCGATCTGAATAATCATCGAGTCGCCGTTCGGTGCATGGGCACTTACAAACTCCCGTGCCTTTTCAACCGACTGAGCCACCGAAAAGCGACTTTCGCCATCCACTGAATTGCCAAACGCGATGTGGTTGTCTTTGATCAACACGGCTCGATTCAGTCCGCCGCGATGATTTGTCCCTCCACCGCACTTCACTGCGTACTTCTCCAACCGCCGCCAACCGGGAGTCGTCTTGCGGGTGTCGTAAACTCTCGCCCTCGTACCGGCGACTTGCTCAACAAACCGGGCCGCCAATGTCGCGATGCCCGAGAGTCGGCACATGGTGTTGAGGATGACTCGCTCGGCTGTCAAGATTTCGCGAGCCGGCCCGATCAGATTCGCCACAGCAGTCCCGGGTTTCAACTCGTCCCCATCGCTGAGCAGCGTCTCACAAGTCGCCGTGCACTTCATTTCGTCCAACACGGCCGCGGCCGCCGGCACGCCAGCGATGACTCCATCGACTCGCGAGACAATGGTGGCCTTGGCTGGAACGGTCGCTGGCACCAGCGAAACGGTCGTCCAGTCCTGGCTGCCCTCAAGGTCCTCCACAACAGCCAAACGGACGAGCTCTCGCAACTCGCCTTCGACCTGGTCATTCCATGTAAGTTGTTCGTGCTCTTTACCCACCGTTTTCACCTTGATCTGCGTGCTTGCGTTTTTTTGTCCCGTTGCGTCAGTGGGACTCCCGCTTCGCGTTGAATCGCTCATAATAGAGGATTCCACTTTGGCAGACGATTCGACTTCGGCGCCGATTGGGCAATTTGCGACCGATCGCTCCCGGATTTGCTGCCTCGCATATTGAGTAAGTCAAGAAATGTTGACGGAACAACCTGACCAGCCGCACAAGTCGCTTATTTCGCCGTTCCCATTGCAGCGGAGTGACGTCGACTTTTTGACGGGAACGTGCATCCCCTGGTCGCTCGCGATAATCGTCATTTCTATTGGGTTCCGGTTTCTCACCGGCAATCCTTACCTGGACATCGATGAGGTAGTTCCAAAGCCGCCGTCTTTCCAAGTCGAAATCAATGTGGCGGAATGGCCAGAGATCGCCCAACTGCCTGGCGTTGGCGAGACGCTTGCCAGCCGCGTCGTTGCCCAGCGAGAAAAGGCACCCTTCTCTTCCGTCGATCAGTTGTTGATGGTCCACGGAATCGGCGAGAAGAAACTGAAAGCGATTCGGCCGTTCCTGATGCCCGTCCAGTCGGAGCATTTGACTTTAAGCGACAATCCCGCCCTGGCATCCAGCGATGCCAGCCTGGCGAATGAGAACAGGGGCGACGAGTGAAGTTTCAACTTCAAGCCAGCTATGAACCTGCCGGCGATCAACCGCAGGCTATCGACGAATTGGTTCGAGGGCTCAGCCCGGCATCCTCCAAACAGGTTTTGATGGGAGTCACCGGATCTGGAAAAACCTTTACCATGGCGAATGTTATCGAGCGGGTTCAAAAACCGACTCTGGTGCTTTCGCACAACAAGACACTGGCGGCTCAGCTTTACGGTGAGTTTCGCGATTTCTTCCCCAACAACGCGGTTCACTATTTTGTGAGCTACTACGACTATTACCAGCCGGAAGCGTACATTCCGCAGCGAGATATTTACATTGAAAAAGACGCGTCGATCAATCAGGAGATTGACCGACTGAGGCTGGCTTCGACGAGCTCTCTTGTCAGTCGCGAAGATGTCATCATCGTTGCGAGCGTATCCTGCATCTATGGTCTTGGATCGCCCGAAGACTATCGGAGCATGATGGTTTCCATTCGCAAGGGCCAGGTCGTCGATCGCGACGAAATGCTCTCGCAGCTGATTGACATCCAGTATCAGCGTAATGACGTCGCTTTTGAACGGTCGAGATTTCGCGTGCGTGGTGACTGTGTCGACGTCTGGCCAGCCTACGAAGAATACGCCTTTCGAATCGAATTCTGGGGCGACGAAATCGAACAACTTGCGATCATCAATCCCACAAGTGGTGAAACGATCGTCCAACAGGACAGCCTGTTCATCTACCCGGCCAAGCACTTCGTTCTCCCGGAAGATCGAATTGCGAATGCGATCGAAAGTATTAAAGAGGAACTCGAAGAACGGCTGGAGGTGCTACGAGGCCAGGGAAAACTACTCGAAGCCCAACGATTGTCCGCGCGAACGCGATTCGACATCGAGATGATGACCGAAGTCGGCTATTGCCCGGGCATCGAGAATTACAGCCGCCCATTGTCCGGCCGACCGCCTGGTTCGACACCGGACACACTTTACAACTTCTTCCCCGAAGATTTTCTCCTCTTTATCGACGAATCACACGTTACGATTCCACAGGTTCGCGCCATGTACGCTGGCGATCAGAGCCGCAAAGGAACGCTGGTCGAGCACGGGTTCCGTTTACCGAGTGCGCTGGACAATCGGCCTTTGAAATTCGAGGAGTGGGAATCCAAGGCCCAACGGATCGTATTCGTCTCGGCGACTCCTGCCGACTATGAACTCCAGCAGTCCAAAGGCGAAGTCGTTGAGCAGATCATTCGACCGACGGGTCTGCTCGATCCGGTCATTGATATCTTTCCCGCGAAAACCCAGGTCCCCCACCTGCTTGAGGAAATCAGAAGCCGCGGCGATCTCGGCGAACGGGTTCTCGTTACGACGCTGACGAAACGGATGGCTGAGAATCTTTCAGCGTATCTGAACGAACAGGGCGTTCTCTGCAAGTGGCTTCATAGTGAACTGGATGCATTCGAACGAGTCGATTTGCTGAGAGAACTTCGCGAAGGACAGTTCGAAGCGCTCATCGGCGTAAACCTGCTTCGAGAAGGCCTCGATCTCCCCGAAGTCTCACTCGTGGCGATCCTCGACGCCGACAAAGAAGGATTTCTCCGCAGCGAGACCTCGTTGATTCAGACGATCGGACGCTCCGCCCGAAACGTAAATGCCCGCGTCATTCTTTATGCCGACAAAGTCACCGATTCAATGCAGCGGGCGATCGATGAAACGAATCGCCGAAGATCCATTCAGGAGAAGTACAACGAAGAGAACGGCATTACCCCTGAAACCATCGTGAAAGCAATTCGGTCAGGCATCGAGGCGGAGGTTACGGCGCATCGAACTGCCAACGCAGCCATAGCTCAGGACACCGACGCAGACGAGGCGCAGGAAGAATACATCCGCGAACTCGAAACCGAAATGTTGCAGGCGGCTGACAATCTTGAGTTTGAGCGTGCTGCCAATATTCGCGACCGACTTACTGAGTTGCGAGAAGGCGACAAACCGAAGCGAAAGTCCGCAAACCAGAAACGGAAGCGACGGCGTACCAGCGCTGCTTCCCGGGTTCCGCGCCCGAAGAAGCCGTCGTAAGCTTCGACTACTTCCTGGGAAGCGTGAGCAGGAGATCGTCGCTTCCCTTCGGTAGCGTTTTCTTGGGAACGCCGCCAAATTGCAGAAGACTTCGAATGCGGTAGAGGTAGCGAATGGAAGTCTTGTCTTCAGGTAATGCACGTGCAAGCTTCAGATACTGACCGCCCATTTTTTTCAGCGTGGCCGGCGAAAGCTCTTCAAACCTGTCGACTCTTCGATCTCGCATCTCGTTTCCAACAAGTCGCATTATCTGCGCATTGACCGGGTCAAAGCCAATCTCAAACGACTTGGCGCGAGCCTGACCATCTCCAACCACCGGCCGCATTGCCGATGTCGTCGAGCTACTATGTCCTGCACAGAGAAAATGCCCCATCTCGTGAACGAGAACTTCAAGTCGCTCGACTTCACGAACGCTCTTCGCGTTCTCACGGATGAGTATGTGATGACGCATCGGACCACGAGTTCCACCCAGGTGTGCTCGCCCGCCCTGAAACTTGTATTGGCTGCTAAAGCCAATCGCAATTCGTTCTTTCGACGTTTCGACTTCCTGCTCGAACTCTCGCAACGACCTCGACAGGTCCTGAATTCGATTGTCGGAACTCCAACGCCCGTAGCCCACAATTGCAAACTTCACATCGGTGTATCGCGAAATGATATTCGACGCCTTGCGAACTCGCTCAGTCAGCCGGGCTTTCCAGACCTGATCTGTCGTCGCTTCTTCTTCGTCAACGTAGATCTTGACGAATACGACGTGGCCGGCCTCCGCATGGTCAGGCCGCAAGCCACCGAGAAACACAACAAGCGCTAACGTCGCGCAAATGTTCGCGTAAAACGTCGCTGGTAGAAACTGCAGGCGCGTGCACAAGGCGCGGCGCCGCAGGTGATGGAGGTTCATGTCTAAACAAGGCCCTTACGTACGGCCCAGACGGCTGCCTGGGTCCTGTCGGATACACCAACTTTACGCAAGATATGCTGAACATGTTCTTTGACGGTCTCGTAGCTGATACTCAGTGCGGCAGCAATTTCCTTGTTGGTAAGACCAAACGCCAGCTGCCGAAGCACTTCGCTTTCCCGTTGAGTCAGCGGTACATCGACGTCCGAATTCAATCGGGGCGTGGATAACGCACCGGTGACACGACGCAGTTCTTCCCGTGTCCAGACGCTTTCACCGGCAGCACCGGACTGAATCGCGGACAGCAATTTTTCCTTGTTCGCCGTCTTCATCAGATATCCACAGGCGCCTAACGCAACTGACCGCGCGACGTAGGTCGGATTGTCATAAGTCGACAACATCAAGACCGGCAGATTGGGATGATCCAGCTTGAGACGACCCAATGTTGTCAGCCCGTCTCCGTCGGGCATGCGCACGTCGAGCACGACGATATCTGGATTCAACTCAGTCGTCATTCTGACAACTTCGTTACCATTCGTAGCTTCACCAACAATTTCAATGTCGGTTCCTTCGAGCAGATTTCTGATTCCAGACCGCACAACTTCGTGATCATCCGCAATCAACATCCGAATAGACATATATTAAAACTCCATTTGTCCGGCCCAAGCTTGAGCAGGACAGGTTGCAAAGAAAAGCCAACCCAGATACCCCTGTCAGGTGGGTGCCAAACCACCGAATAATCTCCAGCATAGCAGAGCGCATGCACATCGCAACTGCATTACTCGCTCGGCACTAACTGCTCTATTGCGCACTGCAGTTTTGAATGATCATCCACTTCGATATCCGGCTGATGTTCCTGATCAACCGGCTCCAATTTTGAATAGACACCCCACTTGTGGCGAATGCGAATCGCCTTCATTCCCACTCTTCTGGCTCCAACAAAATCCTTCTTTGGGTTATCACCAACATAAACAGATCGCGCCGGAACGACACTTAGTGAGCCGAGCACACGTTGGAATGGAGCTGGACTTGGCTTCCAGTTCTCCCTTCCCAGTTCATCTGAGAATACAACCGCATCGAACCGGGAATCCAAACCCAGTGCATTCCATTTGTTTTGTTGCGTTTGAAGATAGCCGTCAGAAACCAGCCCAAGTCGATAGCGCGATCGCAGACTTTCAAGCAGCGGCACAACAAACGGATAGGCCTTAACTTCTGGAATGTGGCTTCGGTAGACAGCGATCATTTCAGAAACGCTGGCAACGTCGCCGCTTTGCTCGTCCAGCCACCGATTGAAAACCATCTCGCTGGAGACAAGCTGAAGCTCGCGAAACTCCTGGACAATCACGTCATGATGCCGGTCGACACGAGTTTCAAGCCATTTCGCTACGGCGCGAAAGCCGCTGGCCACGAAATCCATCTCGGCGAAAAGCGTATCATCCAGATCGAATATGACGGCTTGCTGGCAAGTCACGCTCGTTCTCCTTCAAAAAGAACGACTCATCACAGCGAGTCATATAGACGCCCACCTGTGGCTCAGACTGCAAGCCGGAAACCGAAAGACCGGCAAGGTCTGAAAGCAGCAGTCCGCCTACGTCCACACCCGCAGCAATGGCCAACGGAATGCCGCCGCCCATCCTGGCATTGATCTCAATGAAATGGGGGACGTCATCTTTCATCATGCACTGAACTGTGAACGGCCCCCTGGCTGGCAATTGCTCCGCGATCTCGTGACAAGCCTGAATAATGCGTTCGTCATGAATGGTGACTGATTTGATCGCCTCGCCTCCGCGTACCGCGATTCGCTGTCGTGAAGCAATCGCAAGCAAGGCTCCGTCCAACCCACAAATTACATCGGTCGTAATTTCTGGGCCCGGTAGAAACTCCTGAACAATAGGATTCGGAACATAGTCAACGAAGAATTCCAGCTCACGCGGTGAATTGATGCGGAACGTGTTTTCAGCAGCGCTGCCGTTTCGCGGCTTGATAAACAGCGGATATTCCAGTTCCCCGGATGGCGGCAATTGATCGGGAATCCAGTAGCGTGCGGTCGGCAAACCAAGCTTCTGGAAGAAACCTTGCGTTAGCATTTTGTCGCTGCATAGATCGGCAGCCGACTGTTCCACCACAGCAAGCCGCGTGCCGGTGGCCTCGATCTCTTTTCGAAACTGCGAAAGAACGCGCAGGTCTCCATCATGGAGCGGATAGATCGCATCTACCTCGTGATCGCGACAGACCTTCAGTAGTTCGGGCAGGTAGTTCTTCGAGGTAAACCTCGGCAACAACGCTGGCTCGTCGACTTCCTGAAAGGCAGGAGCAAGCCAGTCAATATCTGTGCCGATGATCCTCCCGAACATCCCCAAACGGTCGTACGCCATGCGAAGCTGGCGAGCCAGCTCGACTCGTCTTCCCACACTGCTTAGGAGAATATTGGGCATCAGTAGGCTCGGACTGGCGAAGGAATCTGTATGCCTAAAGTTAGCACTTTTTAACGATGCTGGCACAACTCCTGTCACAACGAAAGGCGATCGGGATATTCCGGATTTGACGACTGTGCAAGCAACGTTTGCCTCGAACAGGTACCGCGCAATAGAAAACGAGGGCGATTTCTCGCCCTCGCTTCGAATCTTCAGGTTGCGGTTTGAGCTTAAGCTCGACGCTTGCGTCGGAACTGCATCAGCATTCCAAGTCCGCCAATTCCCAGTAGTGCTACCGAGTTTGGCTCAGGAACAACCGCTCCAACCATCCACTGGCCGTACTTTTCGAGGCCGGGAGCTGTGGTTCCCAGAGCTTCGTAAGTAAGTGTCAGTACGCTTGTTGGCCCCGTTGTTGTTTCGCCGAAAGAAGCACCTGTTGGGCTAATTCCGTACGCTACACCCGTGATCGAAATTCCACTTCCTGTCGTGGCAACAGTCGGAGTTGCTCCAGAGCCGTGGCTGTAAGCCTCAGGTCCGATACCGAAAATGGAATGCGTCTCATCTGCATCTACGGTCTTCGTCGCGATAACTAGCTCAAGTGGCTCGCTGAACGCAAATCTCAAAGACGAAGATGCTGGGGCCGCGTGGTTCGTCGTAATTGTAGTGCCACCAGCACTAGTCGTTGTGAACGAACCGAATGTCGAAATTGTCACGTCCACATTTCCAACAACGTCTGTAAACGTCTGTCCGCCGCCCTGGATAAGGCTATCGTCCCACCCCGAGAAATCGAAGAACTGGACTTGGGCATACGACGTTGCGCAAAGACCAAGAACGATGGCGAAGAAAGTGGCTGTGATATTGTTTGTACGCATGGACATGTCTCCAATGTTTGGATTTAGCTTGATATTTAAAAATGATTAACTTCAAAAAAGTTCCGGTTCGAAAACCAGAAGTTTGGTTCGTAAGAACCAAATGCTGTCATTAAACAACCTCTTAAGTGAAACAATTCCTCGTTGATGAACGCTTCATCAACTACTGAGGAGAAACTGTTTTCATTAATCACCTCTAAAAAGTTCAAACTAAAGCCAACATGGAAATGTCAGCGGTCCATAAAAAAATGGTCCAACGCTACGGACCCTCTCTCCCGAACTGACCTGGCACGTTGGACGTACCGCGACCGCGTTTCGAAAAAGAGCAGATCAGTAGAGTTGGACCACGAGCACTTTCTTGTTGTTGAGAATCTCTTTTGCACAGGCGCGCAAAAATGGTCCCCGGCAAACAGACTCCCCACCACACACTTTCGTGCTGATGAAGAAATCTAATTGCCGGGGACCACGAGACACTCTTTCAATTTGTTTTGTTGTTCGTGAAGTATGACAGCGTATTCTCTCGCGTCAATACCCAAAACCGGAAAAATCGGTTTTGCTTCACCTGTCTTGCCTAGGTGCTCATCACCTCGACTCAACAAGCACCAAGATAACCGCTAGCATCCCTACGTCAAGCACCAAATCGGAATTTTGCATAATCGCTAAACAAATACAGCCAAAGGACTTAGAGCGTGAACCAGATTCTTCCCCGGATTTTACGCGATGAATTATGTGTTTGCCCTTCGAAATACCAACTCCCAAAGACGGCGAAGATAGAGAACTGGGAGAAGACGTCGATTGCGGGCTCCATAGCGGTCCATAACCCAATCAGGGTCCGGAAATAGTCCTTTTGCGAAACCAGTCAAATCGTCGTAGAGCAGCGAGTTGAATGCGATATATCTCAATCGACTGAACTTCCGACGATTCGGTTCGGTGAGTCCCGCGGCCCGGATCCACCCCGAAAGGGTGGCCACCTTCCATCGAGAAGGCCGTAATTCGTCGAGAACCCAATCTGGAACTCTGGTTCCAAGCACGTGACTGGGAATCAAAAGCGAAAAGTAGACGGCGGTACAAAGCCTCAGTTTGCGAACCCGATCGACGAATTCGCGCCAGTCTATTTCCTGTTGCAGCAGAATTCGATCCACATCGGTGTGTAGTCGGAGCCCCGGTGCACGAACATAAGTGTGCTTCGCCGTGTGCAATGCAACCTGCAATAAGTTGTCCTGAGGGGACAATAGACGAACACGCGTTCCCTCAATCTCAATCGAACGATCCATAAGATCAGAGGAATCGGGCTCCTGATCCGGGCGAATCCAGCGTCCGGCAACGGGCCGCCATTGCAGTTCCAACCATAGTTTGGATCCATCCGGTAGCATCTTGAAGTACTCAGATCCTCCCCCGCGTTCGGCTTCCTCGAGGTCGTTCTCCTCGAACTCACTTCGAAACTCGAACTCGTAGCCGTCTTCAACAAGCAATTGGTGAGCCTGACGAAAATCTGACTTGCGAACCATCAGGTCCAGATCTCCCATAGGGCAGCAACCGAGGCAATCGAACAGCCCTCGCGCGATACCAGCATTCTTCAACGCCACCACGGGAATCCCATTCGCGTCTAGCAGCTCTGCTACCGAGTCCAACTCCGACATGAGCTGTTTCATTCGCGTTTGCACTTCCGAATGAGCGGCCTTCCAATCATCTCCACCCTGCTCGCCAAAAGCATGCCCAACCATGCATGCGACGTCGTTGTCCTTTGCGACGTCAAAAGCTGTATCACCGAGCAAGTCCACGAGACGCCGCGCTCCTGCTGCCTGACGCTCTCCGTCTGAGCCCTGAATGCAGTCACAAAGTGCCTGCCCTGATGGCGAAAGCCCCCATGTCTTATCGATTGCCATATTCCTTACGCTTTCGCTTTGCGGCCGGTTAAATCTGTTTTGTCGGTGGGTCGAGACATGACCGATTTGTAAATTTCCAGCAGATCACAAGTCGTTTTTTCGATATCCAGTTTTGACTCAGCAAACGTCCGCCCTCGTCTGGCTTTCTCTATTCGCGACTTACCCGTCAGAATTTCATGAAGCGTATCGGCAAAAGCCGCCGGACCAGCCGTCGGTTCGACCGCCCACCCGGCTCCACTAGCCGAAAGCAGTTCGGCGAGTCCACCGATCTTCGACGCCAGCACCGGTGTTCCGCACGCCATCGCTTCAGCTGCCACCAATCCAAACGACTCGGGAACGATGGACGGTACGATCACGCAATCGGAACTCTGCAAGAATTCTGTTACGGAATCCGGCGAGATGCGCCCAGAAAATTCAACATTGGAGTGACTTGCGAATCGGTCTCGCAGCATTTGTTCATCAGGCCCTGCCCCGGCGATTTTGAATTGCACCGGGCAACGCGACTTCATCAGATCCGGCAGCTGACCAAGAATCGAAGTTCCTTTCGCAACGTCCAGTCGACCAACAAAGCTGACGACGGCTGCGTCCCCGCTCACGAACTGACCGTTCCTCGGTGGCTCGACTGGAGGCGGAATACTGACACCGTTGTATTTGACCGTGATCTGCCCGGCTGGAAACCCGCCACGAACGTGCTGGTCTTTTACAAATTGGGAAACGGCGACAAACCTGTCGACAAGAGAAAACAGCCGACCTTGCTTCCTGGCAAACCGGTTGTTCATTGCCAGCAACGAACTCACAACCGTCGACCCGCGGGAGCATCGTTTTCTGACTCCCTGCCAACCATTCCCACAAACACAGTCGTCGCAAAATGCTGAATCACGAAACAACCCGCCTTCGACGCAGATCCAACGGTAATTATGAAGCGTCTGAACAACAGGCACCCCTGCGTCACGGCAAGCTGCAAAGGCGGAAATCGTGAGGTCCGGCAACACGCCGTGAAAATGAACGAGATCTGGTCGGTGCGTTCGAATAAGATCACGAGTGGTTCGCCACGAAGAACGTGACCAAAAGACATTGGCCTTTCGGATTTTTCCCGACAAGCCGCTCTCACCCGTCGCCAAATGCTGATGCACCGTGCAGCCGGCACGGCGCAGCGCCGCCGCTTCGGCATTGAAAACGACCGTTTCACCTGAAGGTAAACCAGCGTCTCCACCGTTGTGCATCAGCAGTATGTTCATGGGCTTCTCCGTTCAGCATTCAAAGGCAAGCGCCACTCTAGTTCGCACTCGCCAGTTCGGGAGTTTCCGCTGAAACACTGTGATCCTCAACCGGTATGACTGAATCGTTAAGCATCCTCAGCGCTAGCGCACCGAAAACAAACAACAACAGCGATACACCGTAGACACTCATCCCATTGGTAGTAAGCGACTTTGTGAATCCGAGACAAGTCGTAAGCATGCCCATCTCTGCAAGTCGACGGCTGGCAGGGTCACGCGTACGTACACGCCCCAACCACCGCATGAACACGTAAAACGAGTAGACCAGCATCGGTCCGGCTCCGATGAATCCAGCCACAACAAGGGATTGCAATGCGAAGTTGTCGACGGCGAGGTGATCGTTGTCGAGGAATCTTTTCACGATAACAAAGCCCAGCCCAATCTCCGGCTGCTTCATAATCAGACGTGCAGTATCTTTCCACCCGGACCCACCTGACTCCGCCTGAATTCGCCCGGCGCCTCGTTTGAACTCCTCCCACGACGTCAATCGAATTTCCTCGCGAACTGCACTACTCAGCAGGATTGCAGAAACGACGGTCATCGAAAGCGCAATCAGGGAGAGCTTCTTTCCCTTACTGATCGTGCTCGTCTTCATGGCAAAAACAGCGACGGTGAGAAGAGCCACAATTCCAGTGCGAGAACGTGACAGAGCGAAAACAAGCGCCAATGGCGCCATCAGCATGACTCGCATCGGAACACCGATCCGGTTCGTCAAAAGGATCCCGCCTCCCAACGCAAAGAGACTGACGATGGTAAGCGTGATCGCATTGATATGGGGAAAGTTCGTATGCAAACGCATGCCACGGAAAATGTAGTCCTGAATCGTATAGCCTTCGCGAAAGATCTCGGCAATCGACCACAGGCAGACAAAGTAGCTTGCCATGACCAGGTACGAGAAAATCCTTTCCATGACCCGCGTACTTCTCGTACGCTGCACGTGCACCATGACGGCTGCGGCCCAGATGACGACCGTAAATACTTCAATGCTCTTCCAGGCAGACCACGCAGGCGTAATTCGGCTCAAGAATCCACTGACGGCGGCAACACCTGCGTACCAGGCCCAAAACAGGCAGGGGGCCCTTCCCATCGACTGGAAGAACTGAAAATACCTTCGCACCGGTACCGCCGCGAAGCAGAAGACCACGACAACCATCATTGGAATGACGCGGGAAAGGAGCAGAACCGTCGAAAGACCTGCAGCCTCCGTTCCAGCTCGATCGACATCAGTAAAACTGAATGCCGCAACAAGCAGGATCACACCGCAGTATGCTAGTAGTTTTTCTGACACGTTGTATTCCGATCGTCAATTCAATCCACTGGTGATTTTGAATTCCAGCTTCACTCTTGGGGCTTGTCTTTCAGGCATGACTCAATCGCTTCTGCGATTCCGGCGACGGCCTTTTCGACTGTGTAATTCTTGCTTATGCGTCGTGAAGCATCCGCCATTTTTGCCAACTGGTCACGGTTATTGACGAACCAGGCGACAGATTCCGATGTCTGCTGACTGTCAAGAGGATCGAACGTCAGACCATTTTCTCCGGCGACTACCGTTTCCCGACAGGCTCCGTCATAGATCGAGTGCAGCATCGGCAGTCCCTGCGACAAGGCTTCAAAACCAACCAGTGCCCGATAGTCATCAAGAGTCGGCATCACAAACACGTCGGCTGCCTGATAGTAACCCGGCAATTCCTCATAAGGGCATCTTCCAGGCATCTTTACCGAATCCTGTAGCCCAAGCTGCTCAATACAGTCGCCAATTTCCTGTCGCTGCTCGCCGTCACCGACCAGCCACAATACCATTCGAGCCTTCGTTTCTTCCGGAAGTTTGCCAATTGCCTTGACCAGCGGCAACACACCTTTTCGCTCGACCAACTGACCGACATACAGGAAAGCCACTTTGCCAGGATCGGCGGCGTCTTGCGCGATGGTTTCAGGCAGGTCGAATTCGCGTTTCCCTTGTCCCGATTCGATCTCAGATACCAAAAAAGGTCGCACGGCGACTTTATCGGCAGACACACCTAGCTGCCCAACAAGGTACTCCTTGCCTCCATCATTGTTCGTAAGAAAGCCATCAACGCGACTCGCCGCAAACCGGCGCATGCGACGAATCAGCCAGTGAGGCTTCCGGGTACTTCCCTGATAAGGATCGCCTTCAATCAGCACCAGAACTCTGGATGAAATGAGACGACGGAAGATCGCCACGTAGATCGAATAGGCGAGCAGTTCGGAGACAATCAGGACATCCGGCCGAAACTTTCGCACGGCAAACAGAATCGTCGGCGACGCGATAACAAACTGCCGTTCGTAGGAATTTCTTCGACGGCCCAGGGGAATGCGAACAGATCCGGCGCATTTGACCACATGATCGGTGCCCAGAATCGGCTTGGACGGAGGACGGGCACTGAGAAACTCACTCTCCGGATACTTGAGAAGGTAAGGCGGAAAGATCCCATTCCAGTAAAGTAGGCTGTCCGGCGTTCCGATGCAGTTGAATAGCCACATAATACGCCGTTTGCCGGCAACCATATCTGATTGCTGCACATCAACGTCGGATTGTTGGCGAAGTTCGGTCATAATAAGAGTTAGTGTACGGGTACGATCGACGCCCCCGTTCATACTGTCAGTTTTCCTTTTGATCTTCCTTCTGCCCCATTGCTGAGCCACAACCGGTGAACAACCGCGCTACATTTTCGACGGCCAGTCGTGGGTTCAGTTGGTCCTTCGTTTCCAGTTTACTGGTTCTTGTTGCGTCTCTTGCGGCTCAACTTGCGTTGGGCCGACTCCTGTCTCAAGGCGACTTTGGCGTTTACGCCATTGCAATCAGTTGCTCCAACATGTTTGTGGTCTTTCGTGATGGCGGCGTTAATCGCTGGTTGTCCCGGATGTCTCGTGATGAATTTGATCAGGCTATTGGCAAAGCCACCGCGGTGGCAATTTTAAGCTGTCTTGTCGTGGCTGCCCTCGTCGCATCACTGGCATGGTTTGCTGGCCAGGTTTATGGCCAACCCAAAGTCACTGAAGTGATGTTGATTCTTGCACTGGGTTTGGCGATCAGCCCCTATTCTGTTGTCGGGCTGGCAAGACTCAACGTCGATCTGCGATTTCGGGAAATGGCGTGGATCAAGTTGCTCTCCGGGGTTGTTCGTTATGGTCTCGCGATTCTGCTCGCGTGGCGGGGCTTTGGTCCTCTCAGTTTCGCATGGCCTGTCGTTGCAGTCGCAATTATTGAAACGGCCCTCTATGCATGGCTGACCAGGATTCCTGTAATCACGTCCAATTTCTCTTTTGCCGGGGTGAAGGAAGTCTTTAGTGAAAGCAAATGGTCGTTGTCGGGTTCCTTTGCAGAAGCGATTGTCAGGCAGTGTGATTATCTTGTACTCGCCCTGTTAATTCCTGTCGAAGTCGTCGGCGTCTACTTCTTCGCGTTCAATCTTGCGATGCAGCCGGTAAATGTATTCAGCGAAAGCCTTCGCAAAGTCGTCATGCCGATTTTTTCACAACTATCGGATGACAAGCAGCGCGAAAGTCGTGGTATCCATTACGCCGCCCTGTTTATTGGCCTCATTGCAGCACCTTCACTCCTACTCCTCTCTGTTACGGCCGAGCCAGTTCTCAATCTCCTCTGGGGCAATAAATGGTTGGCAGCCGTTTTGCCGCTGCAGGTATTGGCAATGGTGATGCCATTCCAAATTCTCTCGCTGTTCGTGGAAACGCTTGTACAGTCGCGGGGATTCTTTCGGTACTGGACTTTTTCATTACTCGTTCGTGGTATCGGACTGGGACTCGCCGCCGGCGTTGCGACGTGGATCACCGACTCGTCGGCTGCGGGAATCTCTGTCGTTACGGGAATCTATCTGGGTATTAGTGCGATCGTTGAAGTGTATTTCTTAATGCGAAAAATGGACATTACTATCGAACCACTCCTGCGTGCCCTGCCCGTTCCGCTTGCCTGCACGATGCTAACGGCAACGGCACTTATTGTTTTTGTGGATGGCAAGGGAGTCAGCGGGCCGCTTGATCGTGCTCTGTTCCTTTCCGCATTGTTTGGTATCGCAGTGTTTGTGGTGTTGTGGTGTTTCAGTCGGTCTTCCGTGATCGAAGTCACGCATCTGCTTCGCCGAACCAAAACCGGCTGAACTGGGTGGTTGATCTGGGTAGTGGGCGAGGCGACGAGTCGCGGTATCGGGAAACGTGCAGGACTCGTTGCCTCGTCCACTACGGTTTTGCCAAAAAAGCAAAGGCAAGCCAATGGACTGACGTCATCTTTCAATGGTCTGTTCTCCGTTTCCTGAAGCGTCCGCAACGCCATCGTTCAGACTCAGTTCGAGGTTGTTACAAAGAACTTCTGCAAAGCGACGTGTGTTCGTGTTGCGGCGAAACTCCTGCATGGCTGCGTGAGCTCCGGCTTTCCAGTGAAGCAGCAGGCTCTTGTCAGCGTCCAGATCCTCGAGGACTTCGACGATCTTTTCCGGGCTGCCCGGCGGCACAACCGTTCCGCATTCGAATTGCCTGATGGCTTCCGCGAGCTCGGTCGCTTCGTCGCAAACCGCGATCAATGGAACATTGGCGGCGAGGAAGTAAAACGCCTTGCTCGGAACCGCCAACCCGGAAAGTTCCTGCTCCAACGAAACCAGAGCTACATCCGCAGTCGCGAGTGAAAAAGGAATGACGTCCTCCGACTGCCAACCGAGGACCGTCGCGTTGTCGAGCTGGTGATCGCGGCAATACTCGGCAGTCGGCTCCCACTTTGGACCGGCTCCGATGAACATGAAGCGAATCTCAGGATGTGATTTCAACTGTTTGGCAGCCTGATACATGCTCTCGAGGTCATGCCCAAGTCCCATGTTACCGGAGTACATGCATGTGAGTTTACCGACCTGATCGTGCTCTTTGGCAAACCAGTTATCCTGTTTTCGAATCGCCTGAATCTTTTGATCGTCGGACCACGGCGGGATCACGACCAATTCACCAGCCGCCGTTTTCTGCGAATCGAAATTGGCGTCGAGCGTCGCTGCCATGTAATTTCCAAGGGTCAGAACGACGGAAGCCGAATGGTAGGCCCAACGGTTTATGCGGTGCCACTGCCTCACAAGAAAATGCGATTCACTGGCGACTCCCTTTCGCACAAGCACCTCTGGAAAAATATCGTGCACCATCACGGCGTAGGGCGTACCGCGTAGTAAATGAATCAATCGAACGCACCAAAGTCCAATGGGCGGATTGGAGAAGACGAGAATCGGCGTCTTTTTGGGCTGGCGCAACAGCCAGAAAAAGGCGTGCAACGTGTAGCGAAACCACCGCCAGCTACGGACTGCCAGCGAGCCGCGTTCGTACGCGACGGACGGTACGAGCGTGACTCCGGATTGCGAGCCTTTTTGCAATGTGTCCGGATGACCGGTCAGCAGCGAGATGTTGCCAAGATGCTGAGCGAGATCTTCAACCAGTTCCCAGGTCATTGGGCCTGCCATCTGGTTTAACACCAGAAGGACCGGCTTTACGTCCTGATCGTGGTTTCTCGATTCTGCAGCCATACTTCTAATTCAGCAACAATCTGATTCAGACCGCTGCTCTCACTCGTAAAAATCGTGTTCGTGTTTTCGGCGACGTGCCACGCGACTTCTTCGAGGAAGAACAAATCCGCGTGTCGGGTACGAGTCGCCGTTGTGCTCCAGTCGAGCCCGGGCCAGTCTGACTCGCTCGCCGGCGCGACGTCACTTTTGACGACTTGTGCCAAACGATCCGCGAGTCCAATGGACATCCGCGAGTTTGTCGTCATCACCAGCAAGTCGTAAACCGACTGACGCCGGCCCGCGTTTTCCCAGTCGATGATCCAGCACCCGGAATCAGCAACCAGCACATTCGCTGGCTGAAAATCGCCGTGTGTCTCCGAGATCGACAGTTCGCGAGGACAGTTCGTTGCCTCGAGGATACTCTGACGCAAATGCTGTACCCCTTGCTGCAGGTACTGTCGGTTGTGCGGGTTAATCTGGCTCGCCTCATCAAGCCCACTGACAATCCGGGCTTCGAGGCTTTTCGCGTAGTCCTCGGCGGTCGCGGGTTCCAGCGTGGCCTCGACAAGTCGCCGGATGTCGGAAAAAGCCACCTTTCGCTTCGCAACTACCTCCTGCCGATCGGCAAGCCGGTTGAGCGGCTGGCCGCTTAAGTACGATTCGCGGAACCAGCCCTGCTCGCGATTGACTTCGATGAGCTCGGGCACAGCAATCCCGAGACTGGTGGCATTTTGCCGAGCATCAATTTCGACGTGAAAAGCGGCAGGAGCAAATCCTTCTTTCAGGATGCAGGTCGCCCGTTGCCGGGCATGTTCCAGAATTCGAACCTTTCGATTGCCAGGAATAATGACCAGATCGTCCGCGTCTGGTACTGGCGGCGTGACTTCGAGCGTTGCGTGACGCAGTCGACTGGACATCGCGCCCGTCGCCAATGAAACGTAGATGCGTTGGAAAGGACGTTTCCAGACCGACGGACTGCGCGAGAACTCTTTGCGGATGGGGTCGAGAGCGTCCGATTGAATGCCAGGTAAGAAGATGGCATTCAGAAGGTTGTTGCAAACCCACTGCTGCGGCGTGCTTTGCAATGATGATTGTACAGCTGACTTTCCGGGCGTCAGACGCACTGAAAACTCACGTGCAAACTGCTCGTGCCAGTACCTTTCGAGGCTCCTGGCAAGGATCTCTGCGAATGGTTCGCGTTCAAGCAACAGGCTAATTCGCATCGTGCTTTCGCCTTCAGTTCCTGACGTTTGTTAATCTCAGGCTCTACGTGAATCTCAAGCGCTACGTGAATCTCAGACGCTATGGGACCGAGCCGTACTGGACGACTGAGTCGCTGATTTTTCCTGGCGATTACCTGCCATCTCTCCAGCCTTTTTATGCTCTCCAAGAACAGCATCGCGTATTACCTTCGAAACGTCTTCGATAGGACGCAAGCCGTCGATGACCTGCATCGTCGCTGCCTCGTCCGATCCTGATGCTCTGGCCCATTCCTGGTACGCCTCCAGACGAGTCGCCAGAACTTCCGGTGAATCTGGAAACGGTTCGTCCTTAAGTTTTGATCGCCGCTGCGATTCATCCACGGAAATTAGCAACAGAAAGGTAAAGTCAGGGCGCGGGCGAAACATTCGAAGAACTCTCCACAGCCACCAGTCGCTCACCGATTCTTGCGGGAAATTGATCTGAAAATCCAGCGCCGTATCTTCCAGATACCGGTCGCAAATCACGTCTCGTCCCATCCATGTCTGCAGCCTCAACCAAACGCCGTAGAGCAAAATGAGATCAACGATAGCGAGTGAAAGCCATGTGCGCCGAACTACAGGACGCTGGAAAGCCTGAGTTCGCGAATCGCTTGGTCCTGATGCCGGAACGACTTTTCCGGCTGAACCACGCCGCATCAGCGACTTGACCAGATTCATCCCGGGAGTGTAGCCGCCGCGTGACCACAGTGTCACCGGACGCCGCCCCGCGGAAAGTAGTTCGTCGCGAAGCGAATCAATCTGCGTCGACTTGCCAGCCCCATCCATTCCACTGAATACGATGATTGAGCCGGACATAGCAAGTCGTCGGGTGATAGCCTGAGAGCAACGCTCCGCCCATCTGGGGACGGAGCCGAAAACGCATCTCTTCTAGATCGTGGCTCGATGCTGAGCCATCACTTTTTCGTCCTTGGCGAGTTTCCAGTCGGCTTCGACCATCAACTCGGCCAGACCTTCAAATGTCGTCGCGGGCTCCCAACCAAGCTTCTCTTTGGCCTTGGTCATGTCACCGAGCAAAATATCGACTTCGGCAGGGCGGAAGTAACGCGGATCAATCTTCACGTATTTTTCCCAGTCGAGATCGAGGTGCTTGAAGGTTGCTTCGACAAACTCTTTCACCGTTCGCGTTTCGCCCGTCGCGATGACGAAATCATCCGGCTCGTCCTGCTGCAACATCAGCCACATGGCTTCGACGTAGTCTTTTGCGAACCCCCAGTCACGCTTGGCCTCGAGGTTTCCAAGGTGTAGTTCGTGCTGCAGACCTTCTTTAATTCGAGTCGCGGCCCGGGTGATCTTTCTTGTCACAAACGTCTCACCTCGCCGGGGTGATTCATGATTGAAAAGAATACCGCAGCACGCGAACAAATCATACGAATCGCGATAGTTCACGGTCTGGTGGTGAGCGAATACTTTCGCACAGCCGTAAGGACTGCGTGGATAGAACGGCGTCGATTCCTTCTGGGGAACTTCATGGACCTTGCCGTACATCTCACTGGACGATGCCTGGTAGAAGCGAACATCCTTTTTCTTGCTGAGTGTTCGTACCGCTTCGAGCATTCGCATCACACCGTTGGCGACAACATCGACCGTGTAAATTGGCTGGTCAAATGAAACCCGAACGTGACTCTGGGCACCGAGGTTGTAGACTTCATCCGGCTCGATATCGAGCAGCAGATTGGTAAGACCGTTTCCGTCGGCAAGATCTCCGTAGTGCAACGACAGATTTTTGTCTGCAACATGCGGATCTTCGTAGATATGGTTGATGCGTCCCGTATTGAACGAACTCGCACGACGGATCATTCCGTGGACTTCGTAGCCCTTGGCCAACAGAAGCTCTGCCAGATAAGAGCCATCCTGGCCGGTAATTCCTGTGATAAATGCCGTACGTGCCATCGTAAGTTCCTGAAGATCGAAAGACTAAAATTGGTTTGGGAATTGGTTTAAACGTTGATTCGTTTTAACGTTGATTGGTTTGGGAATTGGTTTTGACGTCTCGTGCAGCGACGGATATTTCGAGGCGATCACTTTTTCGCCACGGAACGTCCAGCGTCATCTTTATCAGTTTCTGCACCCTGCCCCTCAAACGCCCCAGTTCCGGGAGTCGGGGAAAACTCATGAACTATTTCTTCCAGCTTTTTCCGTACCACTTCGTTGGGGGCTTCCAGCAGAGGCTGCAACTCCCCAATCGACTGAAGCACTTCCTCCATCGAATAGGGGCGATGGTAGGCAGCCCGCAGTTTGGGATGAGCTGTATCGAGGGATCGCTCATCATCAAAATATAGCTCTTCGTAAAGTTTTTCGCCGGGCCGTTTGCCAATGACTTTTATCGGAACTTCGCTCGGCGTAAATCCAGAAAGCCGTATCAAATCTCGGGCAAGATCGACAATTCGGACCTGTTCACCCATCTCAAGCACATAAATCTCTCCACCATTCCCCATCGACGCTGCCTGAAGAACCAGTTGCGATGCCTCGGGAATTGTCATGAAGAAACGGGTCATGCGGTCATCAGTGACGGTCACCGGCCCACCCATCCGGATCTGCTCTTTGAAAATCGGTACAACGCTGCCGTTGCTGCCGAGAACATTTCCGAACCGGACAACCACGAATGCGGTGTCCGAATCCTGGGCTTTGGCATGAATAAATCGTTCTGCGAGTTGCTTGGTCGCCCCCATCACACTTGTTGGCTTGACGGCCTTGTCTGTTGAAATCAGCACGAATTTGTTGCAGGCAAATTCGTCCGCCAGCTGCGCGACGCATTTCGTGCCGAACAGATTGTTGCGAACACACTGCCCGACATTTGTCTCCATCAAGCCGACATGCTTGTGTGCCGCGGCATGAAGGACAAACTCTGGCTTAAACTCTTCAAAGACACTTCTTAAGCGCTCTTCATCAAGAACGTTGGCAACGACCGGAGCCAACAAAGTTTCGCCGCGCGTTCGCTCCAGCTCATTATTGATCAGGAATACAGCATTCTCGCTGTTGTCGAGCAAGACGATTCTGGCAGGCATGAAGTGCAGCAGTTGGCGGCAAATTTCAGATCCGATACTGCCACCAGCACCAGTCACAAGAATCGTCTTTCCCTGCACCTCATTCGAAATCGACTCAAGATCGAGCTTTACCGGATCACGTCCCAGCAAGTCGTTGATCTCGATATCACGAACGGGAACCCGACGGCTGCCGTCAAATTGCTTCACGACGGATGGAACCATCTTCAGTGACAACTCAGCAGCATCGCACCGGTCCATCAAGTCGCGAAGAGCAGCACCCTGCAATTCGTCAGCGACGACCAGGACATCGGTGGCTTTTACCCGGGTGGCTATTTCTCGCAGGTCGCGAGCATCGCCATAAACAGGAATGCCACCCAACCGGGAACCGCGGCGGCGTAGATCATTGTCCACGAATCCAACAACTCGATAAGGCAATTGACGATTCGAATGGATCTGATGAGCCAAAACGCCATTGTCATGGTCGGCTCCGTACATCAACGCGACTCGTGAAGCACCACTTTGAAACCAGAATTGCTCGCGACACATTCTCCAACTGGCTCTTAACGCTCCCAGCAGCAACACCGTCACGAGGCAGTCCATAATGACAACCACGCGAGGCAATTTCCCTTCAAGCGCGTAATGATTCAGGACAACCAACGTGATCAGGGAAATCAACGCGGCTCGAAATAGCGCCAGTAAATCGGAGAACGTTACATACCGCCACCATCCATGAAAATGGCCGGTGACGAAGTAGGTATACAACTTGATTGCGAGGATCGCTGGAAGCGCACCCCAAAAAATACTTTGCAAGCGCTCCGGGATATTTCCGTCAAAGCGAAGCAGGAACGAAATCCAGAATGCTGTCGCGAAGACGACGGCGTGCCCGACGGCCAGCAGCATCACACGATTCTTCAACGCAACACGACTCACCATACGCTTTAGCTTCGATGAAGCCAGCGTCGTCAACCGACTGTCAACAGATGCAGCAGCACCTGAGAGCGGTTTCTGTGAATATGTTTCGACAACACTCATGCGGATTTCAAACTACGGAACTGGTGGGAATTTCAGGTGGGGAATTTCAGGTGGGACCAAAACTTCACCGGGGCATCGGACTGGCGACACCTAGCGACGCAAGACCGGCTGACGCAAGTTCACTTTGGGACGCGAAGTCGCCGGCGAATCGGTGTAATGCTCGGCGTACTTCCCGTAAGCTCCAGTTGTTCCATCGAAGCCCTGCTCATCGTCCATCGAGTTGATAATCGTTCCGAGCACGTTCGCATCAACGCCCCGCAACAGCTCCATGGCGCGAGTCGCACATTGCTGCACGCCTTTGCGAATTCGTAGCGTGAGCAGGACACCATCAACTCTTGCGGCAACCGCACATGGATCGGAAACCGCCAACAGTGGAGGCGTATCAATCAGGATGATGTCAAATCGGTCGCGAAGAACTTCCAGCAGATTCTTGAACTGTGGTGTACTCAAAAGCTCCGACGGATTCAGCGGGCGCTCATGAGCCGGCAGGAAGAACAAGTTGGGAATTTCTGTCGCCAGAGCCGAATCAACCGGGTCCGCCTGACCAGCAATCACAGCCGCCAAACCATGCTTGCAATTCTTCGGCTTGCCAAGCAGCTTGGCCATGGATGGTTTGCGGAAGTCGGCGTCCATCACAAGAACTCGCTTACCCGATTTGGCAATCGCAACAGCGAGGTTCGCCGTCACTGTCGATTTACCGTCTCCAGGCAGTGGGCTGGTGATTTGCAGGACCTTGAGCTTACTTCCCGACTTGGTGCTGAAGTACAGGTTCGTACGGACAGCACGGAATGCCTCCGCAACCTGCGACTTGTCCTGATGAACCGTGCAGACGATTGGCGAGATGTGCGGCAAGCTTGTCGATGCCACCTGATCCCGTTTTCGAATAACCGGAATGCGACCGACAACAGGCACCTTCAGAGCGTTGCGAACTTCCGATGCACTTCGGAATGTATTCTCCGAGCGATCGACCAACCAGCAGAGCACGCTTCCCAGCAGGCAACCGAAGAAGGTTGACGCCACGCCGACATACGCGATCCGCGGAGCAACCTGCTCACCAAGCTTTGCAGCGGCAATGATACTGATCGTGTCGCCTCCGTGCTCCTGAACCAGGTTGATCTCATTCAGGCTGGCGACGACCTGATCGAACAGCACTTTTGTATTCTCGAGATTGTTTCGCAGGGACTGGTCCGTTAGCAAAATGTCCTGAACCTTGTTGGCTTCGATCTGCTCCTGCTGCGAGTTTGCATCCAGCTGTGCAATTTGAGAATCGATAGTCGCAAGTCGGTCTTTCAGTAACACCAGGTAAATTCCGGCGTAGTCCTTGTTATCTTCATTCAGCTGTTCCAACCCGATCGAGCCCATGTCCTTGCTGAGCACTTTCGTGTACATGTCTTTGACGCGTTTCAGTCGTTTCGATGCCGACTGAACTTTAGGATGACCGCCGTCGAACTCGCTTACCAACTCACTTTTTTCAACTTCCAGTCGAACCCACTCCTGCAGAAGAATGGAGAGCGTCTGCCGGAAAGACTCCCGGCCGGTAAACTGTTCCTGCTCCATCATCTTGATTTTGACGAGATCGTTTCTACCGGTGTCAGCACGCAATTCTGCCTTGGCGACCATCGTCGCCGCTTCGCGACTGGCACCGCCCATCGCAAGCGCTTCTTGCAGCGATTTGATTTTGGCTTCCATGACCGTCTTTTCAACCATGAATTTCTGGCGTGCCGATTCGAAAAGATTTAAACGTTCATGATGCTGGTTGATGCCCTGGTTATCGCGGTACATCAAATTCGCAGTGCGCTGGAACTCACGGTACTCTTTCTGTGCCCGTACCATTTCCTTCTTGAGCAGATCTTGCCCTTCCTTGATGAGCTTTGAAGCTTTCCTACCACCCTGCTCATTGACGCTACCGAGGTAGTCTTCATAGGTACTGGCAATCGCCGACACCACATCTCTTGCGTCACCAGGAGCGCCACAGCGATAGGCAATATTCAAAACTGTTGCTTTGTCGTCCTTGAGCACCACGCTCAAGTTTTCGATGACGTATGCAACAGGGTCCTCTTCGTCGACCAGAGTTGTAAGGTTGCCCAGATCGTATCGCTCGAGGGCCTTCTCGATGATCAAAGGGCTCTGAATTTGCAGCGCATGCGTTTCAAGCGACTTTTCGAACATCGGCCGTTCGTCATCTATCTTGCTGAACCCTGCATTCTGCTTGGAAGTGATGACTACGTCTGCCTGCGACTCGTAAGTCCGGGGAGCTTTGAGGTAGTAGAGTCCACCCAGACCGAGGATGATTCCAAGGCTCGCCAAAGCCAGACCGAGGTGGCGATGAATGATTTCCCAGAGGTCGGTCAGCTGGTCTTGCAGATCGTGTTCGGTATCAAGGTGGCCGTTATTGGACTTGTGATCAACCATCAGAATGCCTTGGGTTTGGATAGTAGCGTTTTGACTGGTCTTGAACTCGCAAAGCGCATGCCGTACTCCGCGACAGCCAATCAACCGTCAATCCTTCGACATTCCGCAGATCTGCACTTTCCCTGCAATCCCGTTTTATAACCGCTAACAAAGGCCGTCGCCATAAATGACAGTCTCAAAAAGACGATTTCCGCCCTGAAATTCGCAGATCTGGTGGCAACCGCGGCTTTCAACCTCGCACTCAACAGGCCAGATACGCACGAAATGCAGGCTGCGTGAAAGAATGTGCCAGCGATGCTTTCAACCTACAACAGTGGAGCTTCAGGGCGATTGCGAGTTCTGACGTCTTCGCAGTTCGTTGATGCGTTTTAGCAACAGGCGGTAGGCGGGAATCCCCGGCATCTGACGTACGCAAATACTGGCATGCCTGTGCGCGTCGGACAACAAACCCTGCTCCGTCAGCAATGTGGCAAATTCATGGCGCCAGCGGTGATTCTCCGGAGCAAGATCGACAGCAGTCTTGTATCGCCGAAGGGCTTCTGAAAATTCAGAGCGCATCTTCGCGACGGCCGCAAACAGGTACTCCTCGTTCGCTGGCTCAAGCGGAAAATTTTGCATCATCTCAGCCGCCCGATCGGCCAGCCGCACTTGCATGCCACGCGACTCAACACGGTACGCGATCTCGACAATTCGTTCGGGTGAATCTGGAATTGCGCTCGCGAGAATCTGGTCTCTGGAAACAAGTCCGCCAAGCAGCGCCAGCGTTTCGTCCAGAAACTCAGTCGAAATAGAAAGGCTCTTTTTCAGCTTGGCAAGTCCCGGCGCCTGCCTGCCAGCGTGAATATCCAGCATGCCACACCGAAAAAGCACGCCGGGATTATTGGGAGCCAGCCGAACCGCCGTCTGAATCTCTGCCATTTCATCGAACTCCTCTGCCGCCACAACGGACAGCTGAGCCAGCCGCATCCGCGACTTTCCCAGAACCGGACAACAACAGGACGCGATCCGAAGCTGCTCGAGAGCGGGCCGCAGAAAGCCGCTCACCGGCGGCTGGCTGGTCAACTCCTCAAACGCGACTTCGTCGGTACGCCTGAGTTGATGAGCTCGTCTATTCAACAAGAGAGGTGACGTCATCTGCCAGACAGCCTTCTTTTCACCTTCACTACTTGCGTTTTCACTTATCAAACGTGAATACGCCTGCTGTCGATACTTGAGAACGTATAGCCGCGCGAGACTAACCCGGGCATCGGCGTCGCTTGATTGCGTCGTTGACAGAACATGCTCAAGTCGCGCAATGGACTGATTGAGTTCCGCCGGATCGCAGGGAACTGATTCGTCAAACTCTTTTGCAGTTTCGATCGCCGAAGCTACACCCGAATTTTCAGCCGTCACGACGATTCCCCACCCCACCCAGGCAATTCCGAAGAGGCACACACCCACATGCAGCAACCGCGAAAAGCTGCTCGTTGGCGTAACCCACATATCATCCGTGGACTCCGCTGGCGGAACCTTTGCGCAACAGCAACCCATCATGATCGCGAGCAGCAAAGCGTTTGACGGCATGTACAACCCGAAATCGAAGAACGAGTGAACAGCCTGGGAACTGATCGCAAACAGGCCCGCAATCCCAATCGCGAACGCGAACGGATCTCGCCGCCATTGCATCAGTCGCAGACTGGCTACAGTCGCAAGCGCAATGCAGCTGAATATCAGTAACAGACCAATGACTCCCGTCTCAACAAATGACTCGAGATACTGATTCTCCGCGTGAAAAAACCAGCCGCTTGCCACCTGTGTTTCGTAGGGTCGGTACACGTAGCGGTACGTACCAATTCCGCTCCCTGTCATCCAGAAATCGCGACAGACCGCCAACACATCCTGCCAATGATCGATGCGGCTACTTTGACTCATCTCGATGTCCGTGACCGTTTCCGTAAGTCGCTCCTGCAGCAACTCGCCCCGGCCCAGCCACAAAGAAAGCCCAACACCGATCAGAAGAAACAACGCGGCAACGCCCGCAATGGATTTGGCTCCGCGCATCTTGATGGCAACAATCGTTGAAACAGAACCAGCGCAAACCAGCGCAAGGATGGCTCCCCTCGACAATGAGCACACGACCCCTGCCGCGGCCAAAATTGTCAAAGCAATCACCAGCAGGGAAAGCCCATCAAGAGACGCCAGCCAACCTGCGGTCCATCGACGCGCTACGCCACCAAGTGCATACGCCTCATCCAGATCATCAGGATCCTGCCCGTCAATCGGTTGCCTGCGGGTCACCGACCACACGAGTATCGCCAGCGAAGCCGCAAGGCACATGTTCAGATAACCGCCCGCGTGGTTGCGATTTACGAATGAAGCGAACGGTTCTCCACCTTGTCGCAGCGGTACGCTCCAGAACAGCTTTCCGTTGAACGTAAGCTGCTGGACGATACCGAAAATGGCGAGCAATGCACCGTTCACCGCGATGATGGCGAACAGGCCAATTTGGGCTCGGCGCGTTGTGATCGTCAGACTGGCAAGAATAAATGCGCCGACGGGCAAGCCGAGCATGGCCAGATCCCGGCGAGTCGATGCGGGATACAAACTGACCGGATACCGAACACCGCCCGCCGAATCACTTTGCGATCCGGCACTCCCGTTCGACTCGGTCACCTTGGCAAGTTGCCAAAAATCACTGCCATTCGGAGAAAGCGAATCAAGCAATTCCGCTGGCAAAGGTACAAGCTGAGCCGAACCGACAACCGCCGCCAGAATCAAAGGCAGCGTAAGCACCGAGACTTTGCCCAGATTGGAACGAGGGCCACGCAATATCGCCAGGAGAAGCGCCGGCACCATGGTGGCGCCCAAAACCATCAACAGCCAAACTTGAACCTTCGGCTGGACGCTTCCAAAAAACCATGGAGAGACGGCAACGCATCCACCAAGCCCAACGACAGCGATCAATCCGGCGGTGGCGTTTTGGCGCAGCTGATTCAATGGCAATCTCGACCTCGTACTTCCTGTTGCCTTCAGTAAACCAATTATCGCATTCGCCGGGTAGGCGGCTTGAGAAGCGCACGAAAAAACCCGCCGCCGCGCGAAGCGCGGCGACGGGTTTGTATTTCAAAATGTCAAAACAACGACTATGGAGCAGCAGGGCTAACTACATCGTCATCGTCGATAGCCAAAGCTGTGATACCAGCGGCCAAACCGCCAGCGCCAAGCAGACCGCCGAGGCCAAATCCACCACGGCCGCCACCGCCACCGCCGCCGGTGAAGCCATAAACTGGCTCGTAATACCCGCCGCCGCCAGCACATCCGCATGTGTCAGCCATTGGATAGGATTCAACGACTCCGCAAGATCCATCGTAGCAGCCACCGTCAACGATGCCGCCGTCCATGATGTAACCTTCGTCGATCATTGGCTCACCAATGATATCGCCACCAACGTAGTCGCCGATGATCTCTTCGCCACCGTAGTACGGTTCGCTAATGACTTCGCCGCCACCACAGTCGCAACATCCACCGCAGCCACCGTCGACAATCATGCCGTCCTGTGGAAGTGGAGTAAGCGTTCCTTCAAGGAACATCTCATCCGGATCTGCGTTTGGATCGAATTCGAGTACCTGAACCTGGAAGTCAGTCGAAGCATCGCCAACGGAAGCCGTCGCGATGTACTGACCTGGCTCAAGGCCTTCTACGTGAAAGTGTCCGGATTCATCAGTTCGGATCGTATCGACAAGATCGCCATCGTGCGAAAAAGCGACTTTCGCATCTGCTGGTTCCGACTTTCCAGTTGGATAGAGAACCTGAAGCCGACCGGAAAGCTTTCCGTCATTTTGCAGACGAACATTCAGAATGTTTGAGCTGGCGGCGGTTTGAGTTTCGACGGCTGCTTCTTCGACAACGACGTTGTCGCTCTGCACGACATCATCTGCGGCAAAGTCGCTAAGCAAGTCTTGCGACTGTCCAAAGGATACAGCAGCAAACAGGCACGCAATGCCAGCAGAAGCTGTAAACCACTTCAAGAATTTCATATGTTCCTCCGAGTTGTACGTCTCACGAACACAGAGCTCGTGCTGTTGCATCTACTAACGAAGTGCCATAGTAAGCGAGCTTACAAGAACTGTAAAGCGATTTTACGACCTAAATTACTCAAGTCATGAGACTTAGCAGACGTTGAAATCCGGCGTAATCGTCACAATCCGCAATATCAGAACCGCTTGGAAACCGGGCAAATACGAAAAGAGGACCACCCATTGGTGGCCCTCGTAAGTACTAATTTGGTTCAAGCCAAATCACCCAAATGGTGGCAAGAATTTGTTAGTTGAATCCCTGGTTGAAAAGGTTGAACCTCAGGTTACTCAGGATGATGTTTCCAACCAACTCGAGCGGCGTGTACTCAAGCATGATAAAGTCGCCGGGCTGAATACGAATCCGCTCTGACGGATCGAGCATGGCCCGCCGAAGATTGATCTCAATAGGCACCTGCTCACCGCAAAGCTCTCGTAGCACGATTAGCCTCGTCGCAGGAAAGACCGCACTTCCACCAGTCACAGCCGTCGATACGCCTGCGTTTCCGCCAGACAGTGCAATCGCCTCAAGCACGTCGATATCGTAGTCACGAGGAACCGGCCACTGACCAGCCGGCAGTTGCCCGCCCGTGTAAAATACTTCCGACTCACGGGAGCGAACAAACACGATGTCACCCGAGTAGAGGATGATATCCTCTTCAGCCAACTGGACGATCGGATCGTCTGGTCCGACTCGAAGCGGAATCCGGATCACATTCGGACGATTCATCAGTTCCTCGGCATAGGCCGGATCCTGCATCCCGTTCATGAATGTGTCGCGTTCTTCGTTCGTACCGAAAGCACCTCGCAAAATGACGACTTCGTTCTTCGCGTCGCTCCCCGGCAAGCCACCGGTTTCACTCAAGGCGTGAAGCACATCGTTCTCATACGCTTTCAACTCGATCGGAAAGCTCTGGCCGTTTCTTGTCGATCCGAATGCCAAAGCCAATCCGACATTGGTATTGTTGTTAAAGATGTTGTTATTGTTATTCTCCGTCTCGTCTTCGCGAACGACGAGAACGTGATACGTTCGCGGTCGCATCAGCGTAACGATGATCCGCTCACGCTCCGGCTTGAGAATCTTCTTGCGGAAGTACGCGTTGCGAATCTTCTGCTCTGCCTGAGCCAACGTGAGCCCCCGAAGATCCATCGCGTCAACGAGCGGCAAGGAAATCGTGCCATCTTCGCGAACTGGAATCGGGTAGCCGATCGCCGGTGGCATATCGTCGCCAGATTCCGGAATGTGCACCGGTGGCGGCTCATCCTTCGAGCCAAGAACACCTTCGATATAAATGCCAAGCACGTCCCTGGCATCCAGTCGGTAGGCTTCTGGTGGCTCCTGCCGGAGTCGCAAGAAGTTGATTGGTTCTTTATCGCTTCGCGATTCCTGAAAGCCATCGCCTACGCAATAGCCAGGCACCGTATTTCGGTACGTGGAACAACCTGTCATCCCCAACAGGAGTAACAGGAGGGCGATCCCCTCGATGCGGGTTGGTTTGCGGACCATCCTTGGCTCTTCCTTTCGCAGTGATTCGCTGAGTCGCTTCGTTTCGAAGACCATCGACTCAACCTCAAGCCGCTGTAACCTTGCGGTTCGTTCTGGTTATGACGCCCGTGACGCTCGTTCCGAATATTGCATTCCGGAAGAACTACCGGGTCATGCGGAATGAATCGGGTAGGCGCGACCCACAAAACGAGAAAAAGCAGAACCAGCCACAAAGTCGCCGCGGTCACCCCAATTTAACAACGGGCCAGATTCACCGTGTTTGAGCTATCCATTAGAGCGCATTCAACTTTTGTGTAGCGTCATTTCGTCTCTCTCTCGCCCGAGATTCACGCCGCCCGAGACGCTACACGTCCGTCGGACACCGACTAGCCTTGCGTCGCGTAAGAAATGAATCAATCTAAAACATAACGACGTGCCACTGACGCCACTGGCTCGAATGACTCGATTGGCAAATCTACAAAGCGAAAAAGAACAGGCATCTCCCTTGAGCCACCAAGAACCCTTGAGCCACCAAGAAGGCCCTCGCCCAAAAACAACTCCCCGCTTTCGCGTCATGCCAGTGATGGCATTGCTGACATTGGCCGCGATTGGCGTCGGCGTTGGCATTCGCCAAGTCGGACCAGGCAACTTCCGCATGCAAGTCGAAAAGGTCCTAACCCATCTTTGCTTTCCGTTCGGACTACTGTGGCTAACGCTTTCCGCCGTGGTCCTCTGGTCTTACGTATGGCGAGAGTCGCCGGAGAGTGTCGTAACGATACGCTTGCGACGAATGCTTGTGGTCATCTGGATCGGGATGTACCTGATCGGAAATGGAGTCATTTCCAAGCGCGCCACGCGCTACCTCGACCGCGACTACTGCCAGATCAACCTGGATGAGATCCAGCCGCTGGATGCAGTAGTGGTACTGGGCGGCGGCATGGCGACTCGACCCGACGGCACCCCGCAACTCGACTTTGGCGGCGATCGAGTCGTCGTAGCAGCACGACTGTACCACACCAATAAAGTCAAAAAGATCATTTGCACCGGTTCCCTGATTCCGGGACTCGACCGGACCGGAGCCAACCAAAGTCAACTTGCAATCGACCTACTCGAACAGATCGCCGTCCCCGTGGATGCGATGTCAGCGATCGGAGGACGAAACACTACCGAAGAGATGGCCATCCTCGGCAAGATGTTCGATGCGGATGATCGAGTCGGCTTGATCACGTCTGCATGGCATTTGAAACGCGCATTGCGACTGGCTGCCAACGAAGGATTCTTTCCGGTGCCCATTCCCGCAGATTTTCGGGCTCCACCCGACCTCGCTCCGACAGTCCTCGACATGATTCCAACCTCGGACGCAGCAGAGATCAATGCAGTCACCACCAAAGAATGGCTGGCATGGCTCGTTGGACGATAACGCTGCGGCTTTCCATGACGGCCCTACTCGCCCCCACGTTATCATGATGGCTCGCCCCCTCTGAAGGCCAGCACCGTCACGCCCGCGGGAACAGATTTTTTAGCGTAGTAATGCCTGCGTAGCCGGAGCAGGTAGTGATTTTTCTACCAACGCCCAAAACCGCACCCGTTCGCGAAGCCCTTCAAAAAAACACTTCGTCACCAATCGATGTGAAGCTTTGACGGTTGTCCTGCCATTGACGTGCCAGTTGTAGCGAACGCAGGGCAAACCGCATGGCTACCCCCTTTAGCGGGCAGTCCGAAAATGTCGACTACACCGGTAGTAATTTATGTTCTGCAAGGAATCTACAGGCAATCCCAGTCATGCCCAATCGAACAATCAGAGAGATCGTCCGGAGCCTGACGACGCGCCGCCCGCAACGGCCCATCGTCAAATCCACAATCCTCGCCTTACTTGCGTTACCACTAATCACCGCCGCCGCGTCCGGTGATGACGGCTTGTTATCAGTAGGCCAATCGATTCGCAAACAATTCGGACTGCCAACAGTCCAACTCAGTTCGGTCACCCAGAATGACGCTTCGACCGCCACCTTTTACTCCATCCCACTCCCCAAGCCCGAACCGACGTTCTCTCCTGAAATGGAACCAGTGGGGGAAATTAAACTTGTTCTCGATCAGTCGCTGGTCACAACAACGGCCGCGCCTCCCGTTGATCTGATCGGAACCATGCTCGAAGACTCGATGACCCGCGTCGAACTCACTCAGAACGTTGACTTTGCAACGGACTTCGCTGGCCAAGCGCTACCGGACGTCACGCCAGAAGCGGAACCCGCGTCTGCACTCCCGATGACCGCGGAGGAAAGCCCTGTCGAGTACATCGCATGCCCGACTGAGTGTCCGGAGGACGAATGCACCGAATGCCCCGAACCAGAAACGTGCTGCCCTCCCCTCTGCGGCTGTGACCCTTGTCGCAGCCGTTTATGGGTTCGGGCCGAACTGCTGATGATGTGGACCAATGGATTTGACATCCCGTCGCTTGTGACGACGTCCACACCGGGCACACCCGCGAGCAACCTCGGCGTGCTCGGAGCACCGACGACTCAATCGCTATTCGGCCAGCAAACCATCGGTGACAACCTGCGATTCGGGGGTCGCATCAATGCCGGATACTGGCTGGACCCCTGCCGCAGAATCGGGCTCATGGGCGACTTCTTCGCACTCGGCAATGGAGGCCAGAATTTTTCCACCAGCTTGCCCAACGATACCCCGCTGGCCCGGCCGTTCTTCAATACAGATACCGGCATGCAGGATTCGCAAATCCTGAATCTCGATGGACTCGCCAGTGGAACCGTTAACTATGACTTTGACAGTCAGATCTTCTCTGCCGGTCCGGCACTGCGGTTGAACCTGTGCTGCTGCGGTAATCCGTGCGACAGCTGTGCCTGTCAACATCGGACCGACGCCATCCTCGGTTATCGCTACTTTGGACTGAGAGAAGACGTCAACGCCACGGAAGTCCTGATGTCGACTGACCCACTCGATGTTCCCGGCACACTCTTCGAACTGAACGACTCGATCGAAGTCGAGAACGAGTTTCACGGAGTCGAATTTGGACTAAACCGAATGGGACAAAAGTCCAGATGGTTCTACGAAGTCCAGGCGACGGTAGCTCTCGGCCAGGTGACCCGGCGAGCCACCCTGAATGGGTCCAGTCGCCGGTTCGTGCCGGACCTGCTCGATTCAACCGTACCGGGCGGTTTTCTTGTACCACCCCAGAATATTGGCACTTTCGTCGATCGCGACTTCGCGGCATTGCCCCAGGTTCGAGCCAACTTTGGCTACTGCCTGAGCAATGGCTGGCGAGCCTACGCGGGATACAACTTCGCCTACCTCTCGCGTGTTTCCCGAGTCGGTGATTTTCTGAATCCAACCTTCGCCGGGTCTGAATTGGCAACCGGCGCTTCAACGGCGGCGAGCAACGTCGGCCAGCCAGCAAGCCGCGGCCTCTTTCTGCACGGGGTCACTCTCGGCATTGGCAGAAACTTCTAGGCTGCCAGATACATCCAGTCGCAAAGTCGGTCGCAAGGACGCCGCCGGCAAACAGAACATTCCAGTCAGCAGCTGATTTTACACGGACGTAAATTTATGTCGAAGCGAAAATCAAAACGAACAAAGAATCGCAACCGAAAAGGTCGTCAGGCTCGTCGTCGAGTCGAGAAGACACAGTTGAATCTCGAAGCGCTCGACAAACGCGAGATGCTGGACGCATCCGGTGCCATTAGTGAGGCGTTTGCGGTTCCCGATACCGTTGCGGAACAGATTCAGTCGGCATCGGATCAGCTTCGCGGGCTTGATCTTGCCAACGCGGTTCCGTCCGTGCAATCGGAATCGATTCGGCACGAGTTGGTGTTCGTGGATGCCGGCGTCGAAGATCAGGACGCGCTCCTGTCGGACCTGCAGGCCTCGCGACCGGGTGTGCTTCGTGAAGTCATTCACATCAATGCAGACAGTGATGGCCTCTTGCAAATCGCAAACCATCTCGAGGGTCGCACCGACATCGACGCGATTCATGTCATCAGCCATGGTGAGCAGGCCGAGTTGCGACTGGGCAACGCGGTGATCTCTCAAGGCGAGCTAAAATCGGAATACGGTGATGCACTCGGTGCGATTGGCGCATCGCTGGACGAAGATGCGGATCTCCTGATCTACGGTTGCAACTTCGGTGGTGGCAAAGTCGGTGAAGAGGCGGTCGCGACGCTATCAGCGTTGACCGGCGCTGATGTGGCGGCTTCGGATGACTTGACCGGTGCCGAAGAACTGGGTGGCGACTGGGATCTGGAAGTCAGCACCGGATTGGTTGAAGCACAGAGCCTCGAGTCACTTTCGTTCGCGGGCGTGCTTGTTTCTCAGAACGAGGTGCTGATCAACGTTCTGTATGACGGCACGCCTGGGTTTGACGCGGCTGATCCCAGTGCACCTACGGGGTCTGCTCCCGAAGCACACACGCCGGGTGACGACGGCGGTCCAAACAACCTGGTAGTTCGCACACATGACCAGTTCGCGGTTCGTGTGGATTGGAACGTGAACGAAGATGCTGCGACGAATGTGGTCCTTGAGGTGACGTTGCCACCGTTTGCGTCGTGGTCGCCAGATCAGACCGGAATGTTCGCAGGGTGTGACCCGGCAACTTCGTCGTTTACTGACCCGCAGACGCTTGTTTGTAACGTGGGCGACCAGGTTGAGGGGTCGCACGGTGTGATTCGCCCAGTGGCGACGTTGAACGAGGCGTTGGACAATATGACGTTCGATGTGACGTCAAGACTCACGACCGACGCAGACGCTGCCGGTGTGTCCGATGGGCTGGACCAGAATCTGACCGTCTCCGAGGCGCCGTTTGTCGACTATATCAAGGGTGAACCAACGGTATCGCCAGTGCTGAATAACAGCACCGAAGATGGCTACGTCGCACTCTTTCCCTTCACGTTCGTCGACTACTCCCAGGCTTCCCCGCCTGCGGTCGGTGTAGGTCCAATCAACGACGGCGTGAACATTGAACTCTTTGACCACATGTGGAATCTCACCCCATCGGTCCGTCTTGCGACGCCGGGCGAGATGACCCTTGCAGGCTTCGCAGGCAGTAACTGCGGCGACTACGCACAAAGTGGCGCGTATGTCACCGGCAATGGCACCTGGGCCTGTGGAGCGACGACGACCGGCACGGGCGGATATCCCGTCGTGCCGATCACCGTCTCCAACTTTACATCAAACCCGTTCCCTGCGACTTTGGCAGACACCACAGCAAACGCTCCGGACGCGCCACAGATCAGTTCGGGCCAGATAGCCGTCTGGTTGAGCAAGTCGGAAGTTGACGATGCGATTGACGACCCGACGAATGGAAGTGGTAGCTCTGACGCTTCATTTGACAATTCCATTGTCGCAGATGATGAAACTACCGTCATAGCGGCGCGGACCGACGTTATCGATGCGCCGGGACAGGGCACTTCGGGTCCGTCCATCGAGGGCTCACCTGAGAATAACTCGGCGGGGCTGACTTTCGGCGCAACGATTACCACCGGGTCGGTGGGGTTTAGGACCGGCCACGACATCAAATTCCTTCCTGGTCCACTACAACTTGTCGATGTGACGTACGCGAGCGGTCACGTGCAAATGAATCACGACGGCGGTGACCCTGACGACGGTGGGCTCGGCCAGATTCCAGGTTCGTCGTCCCTTTTGCAGGGGACCGTAGCCGGTGCGGACAGCATCGGCCAGGTCTCTCGTGGCCAGGTACTGACCGTTAGTTCCCGTACTCACGCCGTGGCAGTAGCGGAGGGAGTATCAGCGGCGTTCAGCAGTTGCACGGCATTCGACACCGCCCACTATGAAGTCACCAGCTTGCCAGCATCGCTCACCGTACGCGAAGCGTTCACAACCAACGGAGGTTCAATTAGCACGACCGGCTACACGACTACCGCTCCAAGCGATGGAATTGCGCACGTTGTCAGCGGCGATACGGTAACACGAGAATTAGCCAGAGCCTGGTTCGATGGTTTCGGTGGAGCAGAGCGAGAATTCCCTGTCGTAGTCGAAGTCACCAATGCACCGCTGCCCAGGTACAACGGAAGTCAGACCGGTATCAATGACGATGCGCTTACCTGTGACTCGGCCGATGCCGGATCGCTTGGCTGGGTCAACGCGTCTGCAGACCTGACCGACTTTGACCCTAACAACGACGGCGATTTCGAGCTCATCACTCTGGCCCGAGTCCGTGCGGTGGAGACGATCGATCTCTTTCCGTCCGCCGAAGCCCAAGCCGTCAGTGGACAATTCGATGCTGCGGGCATGACCAGCTACTTCAACGTTCGTGTTAAAGATGATCTTGCGGTCAATACCGACGCTCAAGAACTGTTCGCGTTTACATCCCACACCTTCACTGCGGATCCGTGGGACGGCGTCAACGCGCCGGTTATCACGGATAGTAGCGGAAACCCGAGTACTTCCTGCGCACCGTATGGTGGAGGAAATTGGACTGCCGATGATCAGGCCGGGGATGGAGTAAATTCCGCTACGGGTTGGTGCAACAACCGGTTCCATGATGACGGTGCCAATTCCTTCGACACGACTGACGTCGTCGATTGGCCGCAGCACAGCGGAGGCACCGCACGATCTGGCAATTGGGTTCATGCATCGGGCACCGTCGTTGAGATCGTCGGTGCGAGCCTTGCTGTCAATAAAATCAACGTCAATGGTCCTGGTGACGTTGCCAATAATGGCCAGACGGTCCAGTTCACCATCACGCCATCGGTTACAGGTGGTGCAACCGAGGCGCTCTCCAATGTGCGGGTAACGGACCTTCTGCCTGCCAACTATGAGTTCGTCCAGTTCATCGACTTACCCGATGTGCCCCACGACTGCAGCCAGTCCGGGCAGACAGTCAGTTGCCAGTATTCCGACCCTGCCGGAGCGACTGGCAACGCGCTACCCGCTGGCCTTCCTGGTGGTTGGCCCGGCACCGATGACGCCTCGTTCACTATTGAGGTCCTCGTTACCGGTGCGATTGCGCATCCAACGGACCCGGTTATTCTGACCAACCGCGCCCGCGCCCAAAGCAGCGGTCTCGGCGCTTGGGATCCGGTCGCCGGAGAGTTCCCGTTCGGATTCGAACCAGCAAATCAAGACGTCAGTGCCTACGCGTCGTCATTCCTGCCTTTGCCCGCTGACGAAGCCTCAATCGTAAAGGCTGTTAATGCGCATGAAGGTCCGTGCGAACTGCATCCGTCGGAGGATCCGCCGCCAGCCGGTTGGGGTGATCGCTGCTCCATGATTGAGTACGAAGGCAACATGACCTTTACGCTAAGTCTCACGAACGAAGGCAACACGGCATTTACGGACGTCCGGTTTGTCGATGTGTTCCCGCACAACGATGATGCCGCGATCGAGGACGGTGACAATACTTCGATTACCGATACGCTGGGCGGTTCACCACAAACACACGGTGACGGCCGCACACCAGCGTCCGACTTCGGCGGAACACTCGGCTTCGTTTCCCTGACCGGCGCCGACACCGTGCTCGTGTCCGGCGATGATCCGCTGACGATCAGCCGTGACCCTGACGTTGCGGTCACCGAAACCATCTGGTGTACAGTCGGCGGAACCATGGTTCATGCAGGTGATGCCATCGGCGCCCAGGCATGCCCGACTAACCCCGAGGACGTGACGGCCACCTTCTCGGTAACCGACGGTCCACTCAACCCGGGCGACACACTGACGCATACATTGACGCTTGATGCGGAAGATCACGAGTGCAACGACATCTGGACCAACACCTTCGGCGCACAAACCAATGAGATATTCTTGCCGATTCGTTCCAACGATGTATCGGTGATGGTCAACTGTGAACATGACTTGGCGTTGGAGAAGACCGTTGACCCGGCATTCGTACCCGGTCCGGACTGGATCACCGAGGGATCCACGACGGTTGATTTCCTGATCGAGATCACCAACCAGGGTGACCCCGTCGAAGACTTCGATATCACGGATTACGTGGACACCTCCGTGTTCACGTTCGACCCTGCCAACAACACCGCGACGACAACGGGCGGCACTGCCAATGGCGGGGCCGGTTTGCCGTTCACCTGGGACACGACCGATCTGGCTGCACCGGTGGCGCTCGTGGATGGTTTCCTGGACGTCGGCGAAACCGTAACGATCCCAGTCACGTTGATCATAGAGGATGCGACCGGAACGTTGGAGAACTGGGCGGAGATTTCCCGGTTTGATACGGATGGTGATCCGTCGAACGGAGATTCGGATCCAACCAATCCAAACAACCCATCCACCGGTCCACTCACGGATGAAGACTCGACGCCCGATGATGATCAAGCGGGTGACAACCAACCGACGGGTGCCGGCGCACCGGGTGATGGCGTAATCGACGAAGACGGACTCAATGGTGGTGACGAAGACGACCATGACGTCGCTGGCATTCCGATCTATGACCTGGAACTAATCAAGACACCAGGCACCCCGACATTCGATTTCTCAGCGTCACCACCCACGGTGGCCTACGATATCACCGTCTCGAATCAGGGGAACGCGGATGCGTACCTGGTGGATGTGACCGACTACGGTGCTCCTGGATTGACGTTTGTGTCGGCCACTTCGACGGCTGCAGGTTTCACCGACGCGAACCCAACGTTTACCATCGATGGCCCGATTGCTCCGGGTGCGTCCGAGACGATCACCGTGGTGTACGAAATGGACCTGTCTCAGGCGCCATTCACGAACGCTGCCGAGATTTCCGCATTCGACGCTGATAGCGATCCCGACAACCCTGCCAATCCGCTGGCGGTCGACATAGACTCGACTCCAGACGCCACGAACGATGACGACGTGATTGATCATGATGTGCAGAATTACGATCCGGACGGTGACGGCAATCTGAACGAGCTGACACCAGGCGATGAAGATGATCACGACATTGAAGTCGTCGCTCCTTACGATTTGTCGCTCATCAAAACGATCGAGAGCGTCAACACGCCGCTGTCGCCTGACGGTTCCGTAACGATGCTGTTGACGATCGAAAACCAGGCTGCCCCCGTGGGGACAGTGGACATCACGGACTACATTGATGCCACGATGTGGCAACCGTTTGATCCAGCGTTGAACACTGGTGGCGCTGCCCATGCGAATTCAACGGCCGCAGCAGGATTTTCCTTCACGTGGGACGCAACCGATCCCCTGAACCCGGTGGCGTCGATCACGCCAGACGTTGCAACGGATCGGTTGCAATTTGGCGAAACCGTGGTGATCCCGATCACCTTGCAACCGGTCGACAACTTCGCTGATGTAGCTCCACTGAGCAACGTCGCAGAAATCTCGAACTTCGATAACGACACGGACCCGACCAACGGTGATGCTTCCGACGGAACGATCTCTGATCTGGACTCCAACCCTGACGCGATGAATGGCAACGGCCCGGGCGAAGATCCGGACGCCGACATGGTGGATGACGAAACCGGCGAAAATGGCCTCGCAGGTGGCGATGAAGATGACCACGACGGTATCCTGATTCCGGTCTATGACCTGGAACTGATCAAGACCGTTCGTTCGCCTTCAGTGGACACGAATACAACTCCGTGGGAATCCACTTTCGATATCACGGTGACGAACCAGGGTACGGAGGATGCATTCCTGGTTGATGTCACCGAGTACGCTCCACCTGGCCTTACTTATGACGCGGCGGCAACGGCGGCATTGTGGGCTGCTGAAGGAATCACAGGTACGACCGATGCGGCGCCGACGTTTACGATCGCCGGCCCGATCGCGCCGGGTGCGACTGCAACGTTCCCTGTCGTCTATGAGATCACGGATATTTCCCAGGCACCGTTTGAGAATGCAGCCGAAATCTCGGCGTTCGATTCCGACAACGATCCGGACAACCCTGCGGACCCGCTGGCGGTCGACGTGGACTCGACTCCGGACGCCACGAACGATGACGACGTGATTGATCACGATGTGCAGAATTACGATCCGGACGGTGACGGCAATCTGAACGAGCTGACACCTGGCGATGAAGATGATCACGACATTGAAGTCGTCGCTCCTTACGACCTGGCGTTGACCAAGACATTCGAAAGTGCAGATACGCCGTTGACACCGGACGGATCGGTGACAATGTTGATCACGATCGAAAATCAGGCGGCTCCCGTCGGCACGATTGATATCACGGATTACATCGACGCCACGATGTGGCAGCCATTTGATGCCACGTTGAACCCGGGTGGTGCGGTCCATGCGAACTCGACAGCAGCAGCCGGCTATTCCTTCACATGGGATGCCGCCGATCCGTTAAACCCGGTCGCGTTGCTCGTTCCTGATGCGGCTACGGATCAGTTGGCATTTGGTGAAACAGTCGTGGTTCCGATCACGTTACAACCGGTTGATAACTTCGCTGATGTCGCGCCGCTAAGCAACGTGGCAGAGATTTCGAACTTCGACAACGATACCGATCCAGACAACGGAGACGCTTCCGATGGAACAATCTCCGATCTCGACTCGACGCCGGATGGCGAGAACGGGAATGGACCCGGCGAAGATCCGGGCGCCGACATGGTCAATGACGAGACCGGTGAAAATGGCCTCGCAGGCGGCGACGAAGATGATCACGATGGCGTCTTGTTCCCCTTCTACGACCTTGAACTGGTCAAGACATTAGGTACACCTTCCTACGACTTCACTGCATCGCCTCCGACGGCTGCGTTCGAGTTGACGGTATCCAACCAGGGTTCTGAGGATGCGTTCCTCGTTGATATCACCGAGTATCCTCCAGCAGGGCTTACCTACGATGCTGCCGCAACGGCTGCTGCATGGTCGGCTGCCGGTTTGACTGGAGTGACCGATGCGGCCCCAACATTCACGATCGCAGGGCCCATCGCACCGGGTGCCAGTGTTACGATTCCCGTGGTTTACCAGATGACGGACCTGTCACAGGCACCATTTGAGAACGCTGCCGAGATTTCGTCATTCGATTCCGATAGTGATCCTGATAACGAGCCGGATCCGTTTGCATTCGACGTGGACTCGACTCCAGACGCCACGAACGATGACGACGTGATCGACCAGACGGATCCAGATTACGATCCTGATGCCGATGGAAACCTCAACGAAGAGACCCCTGGCGATGAAGACGATCATGATATCGCGATCGCGGCGCCTTACGATCTTGCGTTGACCAAAACAATCGGCACGGTGAATTCACCGCTGTCTCCGGATGGTTCGGTGACGATGTTACTGACAGTCGAAAACCAGGCGGCTCCTGTCAGCACATTTGATATCACGGACTACATCGACGCGACGATGTGGCAGCCATTTGATCCGGCATTGAATCCAGGCGGCGCGATGGTTGCGTCCTCAACGGCTGCTGCTGGCTTCTCCTATACGTGGGATGCCACGGATCCGTTGAATCCGGTGGCACAGATCACCCCAAACGTCGCCACGGATCAGTTGCAGTTCGGTGAATCCGTGGTGATCGAAATCACACTACAACCTGTCGAAAACTTTGGTGATGTTGCTCCGCTCAGTAACGTGGCGGAAATTTCAAACTTCGACAACGATACCGATCCAGACAACGGTGACGCTTCCGATGGAACAATCTCCGATCTGGACTCGCTGACAGATAGCGAGAACGGCAATGGACCGGGCGAAGATCCGGACGCCGACATGGTCGATGACGAGACCGGCGAAAATGGCCTCGCAGGTGGCGATGAAGACGACCATGACGGTATCGTGATTCCAATCTACGACCTCGAACTGGTGAAAGTACTTCGCGATCCGGCTTTGGATCAATCGACTTCACCGTGGCAAGTCGCCTTTGACATCACGGTTTCCAATCAGGGAACAGAAGACGCGTTCCTCGTGGACGTGACGGAGTATGCACCAGCAGGACTTGCTTTCGATGCCGCAGCAACAACCGCGCTCTGGACGAGCGAGGGACTGGCTGGACTATCGGAAAGCGGCGGTGTGTTCACGATTGCTGGCCCCATCGCGCCGGACGCTTCCGTGACTTTCCCCGTGGTGTACGACATCACCGATCCAGCTGCCTCGCCGTTTGAAAACGCCGCAGAGATCTCTGCATTCGATTCCGACAGCGATCCTGACAACGAGCCGGATCCCCTGGCGGTCGATGTGGACTCGAATCCAGACGGCGTGAACGACGACGACGTGATTGATCAGACTGATCCGAATTACGACCCCGACGGAGACGGGAACACCAACGAATTTACA
>CALHZT010000186.1 GCA_938040995.1 uncultured Pirellulaceae bacterium
TGCAGAGTGGTGAGTCCGCGGTCGAACCCGCGATGGCCGAGTAGCCGTACGTATTCTGACGTGTTCGTAGAGGACAAGGCAACGAGTCCCTGAATTTGAAATGCATCGGGGCTCGTCGCCTCGCCCACTACAGTTTTGTGCCCCGGGGAGAACAACTTGGCTGGTCGCCAGAAAGAATCTGAAAGTTCATCCACGCCGCGAAACGATTCGCGGCTTGTTCTTGAGTGCTGCAAGATTCACAAGCGGTTCCCGGGTGTGCTAGCCCTGAAAGGCGTCGACCTGACATTGGCAAAGGGTGAAATCCTTGGTCTCGTCGGCGAAAACGGAGCCGGCAAGAGTACGTTGATGAAGATCATTGCCGGTGTGCAGCCTGCGAATGATGGCGAGATACTTGTCGACGGTAAATCCGTTGTCTTTCGTTCTGTTCGCGATGCCCAATCGCTTGGGATCGCACTTATTCATCAGGAGCTGAATCTCGCTTCAAATCTGAGCGTCGCTGCCAATGTTTATCTGGGGCGCGAACGCACGACGTTCGGTGGGATTTTATCCCGTCGTGAAATGAACAAGTCGTGTAAACCGTGGCTTAAGCGACTTGGCCTTTCCGTCTCGCCCACGCGGCTTGTTGGAGAACTGGCGATCGGGCAACAACAGCTGGTTGAAATTGCCAAGGCACTTTCCAAGGGGGCGAAAGTCCTGATCATGGACGAGCCAACATCGAGCCTCTCGCAACGCGAGACGGACCGGTTGCTGGCGGTGATCGGCGAGCTACGTGATGAGGGAGTCAGTGTTGTCTACATTTCTCACCGGTTAGGTGAAATTCGCGAAATTGCGGATCGAGTCACCGTGATGCGTGATGGTGAAAACGCTGGTGATCTGGCAAAGGACGAGATCACGCATGATGCGATGGTGCGGCTGATGGTGGGCCGCGACATCTCCAATTATTATCCTCGGACCGAACGGGTTCGCGGCGATGTTGTTTTACAGGCAAAGCAGATCAGAACGACTACTTTTCCTGACCAGTCCGTAGATCTCGAAATCCACGCCGGTGAGATTGTCGGTCTGGCTGGACTGGTTGGTGCCGGTCGGTCGGAACTGCTCGAGACGATCTTTGGCGGTCGCAAGGCGCTCGGCGGCAACGTTCAGGTCGATCGCCAGAATGTTCAGATGGGGCGCCCGGATCAGGCCATCGCGGCGGGCATTGCTTTCGCATCGGAAGACCGGAAAAAGAATGGACTGGTATTGCCGATGTCCGTTCGAAAAAACACAACACTTGTGCAACTGTCACGCGAGAGCAAAGCCGGATTTATTGACTTTTCTTACGAGCGGAAGGCCGCCAAAGAAATGATCCAGCAACTCAGCATCAAGACACCGGGCGAGCATCAACCGGCGGTGTTTCTCTCTGGTGGGAATCAACAGAAAGTTGTTTTCGGAAAGTGGCTTTGTACCCATCCAAAAGTCCTGTTACTGGACGAGCCGACTCGCGGAGTCGACGTGGGAGCGAAGCGGGAGATTTACGCGCTGATGGACCGGCTGGCTGGTGAAGGCGTCGCTGTGTTGTATGTCTCGAGTGATCTGGAAGAGGTTCTGGGGATGTCCGATCGTACGTTGGTGATGCACGAAGGCCGAATTGCTGGCGAATTGTCGCGAGACGAATTGAATGAAGAATCGGTCATGCAACTGGCGACCGGTGGTGAGCATGCGAACGTGGAAGTTTCCGGCTAAGCCGCAGTGCGGGTGTTCCGGTTTTGACTGGTTAGAAACGGTTGACGCGATGAAGAAAATTCTTGGGATCTTTGGTCTGCTTGTCGTTGTGATTACAATCACGGCGCTATGGAATCCACGCTTCATGATTCCGTTCAACGTCAAGAATACGCTACGGTGGACCGGATTATTCGGCATCATTTCCATCGGCGCCATGTTTGTCATCGTTACTGGCGGTATCGACTTGTCGATCGGTTCCGTAGTAGGGTTGGCGGGCGTCCTGTTCTCCAGATTGCTGGTCGAACAAGGCTTGTCGCCTTGGCTGGCAGTCCCTTGCATACTCGCGGTTACTGCCCTGATTGGTCTTGCGCATGGACTATTGATAACCAAACTGAAACTGCAACCGTTCGTGGTGACACTTTGTGGGCTAATGATATGTCGCAGTGCGGCTCGATATCTTGGGTCGGACTCGACGCACGGTTTCGCTGGTCTTGCCGGGCTAAAAAAATGGATCAAAGGTTCGTTCTTCGAAAACTTCTTTGAAACCGCTGGCGGGTATGATATTCCCATGGCGTTCGTTTATCTGATTGCCATTGCCATTGTGGCAAGTATCTTTCTCAACTTGACCGTTTGGGGACGTTATCTCTATGCGCTTGGCAACAATGAAGAAGCGACGCGACTGAGTGGTGTTCGCACAGACCGTATCGTTATTCTTGCATACGTAGTGTGTGCGGTTCTTGCGGGGTTCGGGGGCATGATGTTCGCAGTTGATGTGGGCTCTGTTCAGCCTTCAACTCACGGCAATTTTTACGAACTGTATGCCATTGCTGCTGCGGTCCTTGGCGGTTGCTCGCTTCGCGGTGGCGAGGGGGCGGTGCTGGGTGTCATTTTCGGAGCCGCAATGTTGCGTGTACTCTACAACGCAATCAACATGCTCAAGATCCCGACAGAGTTGGAGTTAACCGTCATTGGATTTGTAATTCTCGCTGGTGTTATCGCTGACGAGTTGATCAAACGAAGGGCTGCCAGCCGGCAGTTGAGAGCGACTTAGCTTGGCTCGACTTTCGCAGATGGGCTGGGTGAAAGTAGGCTGGTACCAGCGGCGAGTCGATTTTCAATCTGGCAACGGTAAATGCCGCGCAGTGCCGGCACTGGGGATGCGAAACCGAAAAACGCTTCTTGCCCGCACAGCGCGGCGTAATACGCAAGAATGTGGTGACCGACGCCGCCGCCTGTACGGGCCTACACGTCTGCGGTGAGTTGCGTTATTTTTTCGGAACGGTGCGACGACCCACGAAACAAAGATTTAGAAATCTGCAGAGAACAAAATTCATGAAAGCCATCGAAATTACGACTCCCGGAGAAATCTGTCTTTCCGAGCGACCGGACGTCACACTTGATTCTGACAAAGTTCTGCTGAAGGTTGATCGCATTGGATACTGCGGTAGCGACCTCGCTGCGTTTCGCGGCATCAACCCGCTTGTAAGTTATCCTCGCGTACCAGGCCATGAGATTGGCGCGACAGTTCTTGAGATTGGCAGTGATGCAAAGACTGATGTTCAGCCAGGTGATCGCGTGCTTGTCATACCGTACGCGAACTGTGGTGAATGTGCCGCTTGCCATGTGGGACGCCCGAATTGTTGCGCGAAGAATGATACGCTGGGCGTTCAAGTCGACGGTGCCCTTTGCGAGTATTTTCAGGCGCCTCCCGAGAAACTCATTTCGTCGAGTAAGCTCAGCCATGCCCAGTTGGCTTTGGTTGAGCCACTGACGGTTGGCTTTCACGCCGTCGCGCGCAGTCAGGTGACTGCAAATGATACCGTTGCGGTGTTTGGGTGCGGAGCGATCGGACTGGGAGTTATCAGCGGGGCGGCTTATGAGGGCGCCCGTGTGATTGCGATCGACATCGATGACAGAAAACTGCAAAAAGGGAAAGCGTGCGGTGCTGCCGAAGTCGTGAATTCGATGAATGACGACTTACACGAACGACTTCAGGCACTTACCGACGGGCACGGTCCGAATGTTTGCGTCGAAGCCGTCGGATTGCCAGCCTGCTATCGGGCTGCGGTGGAAGAGGTCGCTCAGGCCGGCCGGGTGACGTATATCGGTTGGTCAAAGAGCGAAGTCGAATACAACACGACTCCTTTTGTGTTCAAGGAACTTGATATCCGTGGTTCACGAAATGCCCAACCGGCTGATTTTGCAAAAGTCGTCGGCATGCTCGAAGGAGAGAAGTTCCCGATGAGCGAAGTGATTACACGAACGGTTTCGATCGACGACGCGCCGTCGGCGATGGTCGAGTGGGCTCAGGATCCTGGCAAAATCACCAAGATTCATATCGAGCTTTGATCGCGTTTAGATGAACTTGTAATCTGCTGCGACCAGCCCTTCCGTTCGCATCGCATCCCAGAACTCACGTGGCAAATGTCTGGTTGCGAACTCAACGTTCGAAATGACTCGATTGACTTTCGAACTGCTAAGCGCGATCGAGTCGATGGCTGGGTGGCTTGCCCCGAATTCAATGCAGGCATGTGCCGGAAGAACACCGTGTGTTTTGCACAATGCGCGAAAATTCTCGCGCCACTCGATGAGATCCGCACTTTTTGCCGAGGCCGGATCTATCCGTTGGTAGTTGTAGAACTCACCGCCAACGAGAAAGCCGCCGTTGAAGAGAGCCGAATTGATTACTTTGATATTTCGTTCTTGCAGAGAAGTCAGAAAGTCAACAAGCTCCTCAGGATGGGAATGCAGGGTGAAGCTGTTGGCGATCATGACCCAGTCAAGATCGAAGCGATTGGTGAATTCCCTGATCGTCGTCCAGTTCTTCGCTCCGACTCCCAGTCCGAGAACTTCGCCTTTCTGTTTCAGTTCCGTTAGTGCCTGATAGGCGCCAGCGATAGCATCCCAACGATTTTTCAAATCTGCTTCGTCTGTTGCAGCTGCAAGGTACTCATCCGGGTCGTGAACCGAGAGGAGCTGTGGTCGATAGTCGCCCAGCAATTCACAGCCTTGCTCATGGCATCGAAGGATCCCGTCGTAACTGATATCCAGGACCGCGTCATGCTTGAGGTCTACCCACACACCCGGTTCAAAGCTCTGCTCATTTCCTTTGAGGGGGACTCGCCGCCATCCCAGCTTGTTGCTGATGATGACATCATCTGGAGCGACGTTGAGGGATGAAAGGCACTGGGCAATGTTCTCAAGCGCAAGCCCCGCTCCGTACTTGCCAGCCGAGTCGATGACCACAGTCCCATTCGTCTGTTGGAACCATTCTGATACAACGGACTGGTGGACGTGATTGGGGACGGATTCATAGAAGTTCCCAAGGCTCGTGGAACCGAAAATGACAGGCGGGAACGCCAAGTCGATGAAGCAATTAGTCACGCGGTCCATGAGTCTCCGATCCGTATCGAATTCTTTCTCATTGTAGCTAATGGAGTCATGGACGTGAGAGGTGATTCGTCGTTAGTCTTTTTTCTCAGCGAACGCCCGGTCATTTGACGCCAATATCTTGATCTGCGATCTCAGCTTGCCCCGTTTCCCGCCTTGCAACGCCGGCGGATGAGACTTCAGGCACTCGATTGGAGTGGCTGAACCCGTTACGGGAAGCCCCTCGAAACGCTGTCGGCAGGATAATCGAAGGGAAGTTACCGGCGGGGATGGCCATGGAATGGGCAAGAAACTGCCCGGCGAGGATACAAATAGACATACGCGAAAAGAGATTGCACTGCGTCGCAGTTGGTAACCTCTCCGGCGGTTTGAGAGTTCCGCCGCTTTGCGATCCGCTTCGATTCATCCCGGATCCGCGGGTAAGAGTCGAAGAAAGCTCATCACTTTCTTCAAATTTTTCGTTTACTTCAGCTTTCGACGACGACGGTGGTGGATTCCCCCGTTCTGTCCAGAAATGCGACTTCGGTTTGCTCGGGAGGCGGTTGTTTCGCGCCCGCAGCGTGAACGTCGGCGACTGTTACTGCCAGACGGCATCAGAGGTTTTCGCACCGGACGAATACGTTCGAAGTAGTGACCGCCCATGCGTTCACTCTGCGTTTCGTCAAGTTCCCAGTCTTTTGGATTCATTTGATTCTGCCAATCTTCCCTGTCTTTCACCGTAACTTAATACGGCTTTTCAACTCAAACAGGTCGCGTTTTCGACGATTTTTCGCACAAAATAATTCCGAAAGTGTCCACTCGAAACTCGTTGCGAAAAGCCCCCGATATCTACGCATTTCCTGCAAATCCGTTGACTTGCAAAGTCGCCCCATAGTGGTCATTTCCCATGGGCTCGATTCCACTGACTTAGACGATAGACTCGTAGGATTCTTACGAAGTAATGTCCAAACGTACGTCGGAATACGGTTCGCCATGAAGTCCCAGGTTCTCCTTGAAACGAAAACACCACTCGAGTTGCAGGATCGTGCGCCGCTTCAGCCTGCGAATGGCGAAGTCATCGTTAGCATCCGCGCTGCTGCACTGAATCGACGCGACTACTGGATCGTGCAGGGCATGTATCCTGGCATCAAGTTGCCGTGCGTGCCTGGGTCAGACGGAGCCGGAGTGGTGAGCGGGGCCGAATCGGTTGGCGAGGCAGTCGAAGGCGATTGGCTTGATGCGGAAGTGATCATGAATCCCGGTCTGGATTGGGGTGTCAGTCAACGGTCCCAATCCGGCGACTTTCGCATTCTTGGGATGCCCGACGACGGTACGTTTGCGGAGCAAGTCGCGATTCCCGCGGCGTACCTGCATCGCAAGCCCGCGCATCTTTCGTGGCATCAGGCGGCAGCTTTACCGCTCGCCGGATTGACGGCTTATCGAGCCGTCATGGTTCAGGGGCAGGTGGCGAAAGACCAGGTCGTACTGGTAACGGGCATTGGTGGCGGAGTCGCCGGTTTTGCACTTCAGTTTGCAAAAGCTGCTGGTGCGAAGGTGATCGTTACGAGCTCTTCGGAGCAGAAGCTCGAACGCGCGAAAACGCTGGGAGCGGCAGCCGGTTTTGACTATCGCCAACCGGATTGGCACAAGTCGCTATTAAAAGAGTTCGGTCCCGTCGATGTCGTGATCGACAGCGCGGCTGGCTCCGGCTATGCAAATCTTGTCGCCGCCGCGAAATTTGGTGGGCGGATCGTCAATTACGGCGCAACGACGGGACCACCTGAGAAGCTGGATATGTTCTCTGTATTCTGGAAGCAACTGACGCTTCAGGGGACCACGATGGGATCACCCGGCGACTTTGCCGCCATGTTGAAGTTCGTCGACGAGCACAAGATCGTGCCCGTCGTGGACGAGGTATTCCCGCTCGCCGATGCCAACGCCGCCATGCAGCGCATGGCGGAAGGTGAGCAATTCGGAAAGATTGTGTTGAGTGTTTAAGTGAGTGTCGAGTGTCGAGTGTCGAGTTGCGAGTTGCGAGTTGCGAGTGTGGAATGTCGAATGTGGAATGTCGAATGTGAGCTTGGCGTGAGCCCTGAGTCGCACATACGGTATTTTTCGTCACTCGTCACTCGCAACTCGCAACTCGACACTGTTTTGTCGCCTCAAGCGACCAACCTACATATCACAGCTCAGCCCGCCAGCCGCAGGCACATACCCGGCTCGCGTATAGTCCATCACCATGCGGTGGGCACTGAAACGCCAAGCCAGCGATCCGATCGAGTTCATCATCATCTCGACCCATCGTTGTGGCAGACCGTCGATATCGTGATCGTAGTAAAGCGGCACAACCTGTCGCTCAAGCGTATCGAACAGGTACCGATAATCCCGGTCGTCACCAATCTCGTCCGAAACGTGAGTGCTTCCCTTGCCAATCGCAAATCCGTTCGTGCCATCGTAAGCTTCTGCCCACCATCCATCGAGAACGGAGAGGTTCAGGCCACCATTGAGCACGACCTTCTGTCCACTCGTACCGCTGGCTTCGAGAGGTCGGCGTGGATTGTTCAGCCAGACATCAACACCCTGGATCAGGTGTCGACAAACGTTGATATCGTAGTCCTCGATAAACACAATCCGGTTTCGGAACCGGTCATCGTGTCGCAAATTTGCAATTTGCTGAATCAACTCTTTGCCCGGTTCATCCTTTGGGTGCGCCTTGCCGGAGAAGATAAACTGAACCGGTCGGTTTGGATCGTTCACCAGTGCCGACAATCGGTCGAGATCATTCATAATCAGGCCGGCTCGCTTATAAGTCGCGAAGCGGCGTGCGAACCCGATCGTCAGAACACTTGGGTCCAGCAAATTGCGTGCGTGCTCGACCGCATCATCATTTTCGCCACGGCGACGCGATTGTCGCGACAGTCGCCGGCGGACGAACGAAAGCATCAGGTTCTTGAGAGCGTTGTGCGTCTCGAAAAGCTCACCCGGCTCGATCGTATGGATCGTTTGCCAGACTTCTGATTCGCCCATTCGCTTCATCCAGTCGGCTGGGAAGTAGCGATCGTAAAGCTGCTGCATCTGGAATGCGAGCCAGCTTGGGATGTGAACGCCATTGGTGATGTGGCCGATCGGAATTTCTTCTTCGCTCCGCCATGGGTAGAGTCCGGACCACATTCTTCGACTGACATGACCGTGCAGCGAGCTAACCGCGTTGGCTCTACGCGACATTTTCAGACCCAACACCGTCATGCAGAATGACTCTTCGTGATTCTTCGGGCTGACGCGTCCAAAGTCCATAAAGTCTTCGTGCGAAAGTCCGAGTTGCTCACGCAGCGGCCCAAGGTGCTCTTCAACGAGATCCGCACTGAAGCGGTCGTGGCCAGCGGGGACGGGCGTGTGAGTCGTAAAGACGGTTTTTTGGGCAACGTCCCGAAGTGCTTCTTCGAACGAGTGGCCATCTTCTTCCATCATTTCCCGGATGGCTTCGAGCGGTGCAAATCCGCTGTGTCCTTCGTTGAGGTGAAGCACGCCAGGGGAGATGCCTATTGCTTTGAGCGCTTTGACACCGCCAACGCCCAAAACCAGTTCCTGTCGGATGCGGGTTCGTTCGTCGCCACCGTACAAGCGACTTGTCAACGAACGGTCTTCGGGACGATTCCCTTCCACATCGCAATCGAGCAGATACAGACGCACACGTCCGACGTTGACCAGCCAGACTCGCGCCATCACTGGCCCGGTTCGTGTGTCCATGGAAATTCGAAGTTCGTTTCCGTGCGCATCAAGCACTTGCTGGCAAGGAAGGTTTTCGACCTGGGTGTCAAGATACTCTTCCACCTGATAACCGTTGTCGTCCAGCCGTTGGCGGAAGTAGCCCTGGTTGTAGTAGAGGCCAATCGCAACGAGGGGAACACCAAGGCCACTTGCGCTCTTGATGTGATCGCCGGAGAGAACGCCGAGGCCACCAGAATAAATTGGAATGGATTCGTGAATACCAAACTCTGCCGAGAAGTAGGCGACAGGGTGGGCGCCGAGCACGCCAGCGTTCGTCGCTCCCCATGTCTTGCGACCATTGGCGACGTAGTCCTTCAGTTGTCGGAATGCGTGATTGATTCGACTGTAGAGGACCATCTCGGTGGCTCGGGACTCCAGTCGCTCGGGCGTAAACTCACGCAGTAGAGCGATAGGGTTATGGTCCAGCTGTCGCCAGCGAATCGGGTCGAGGTCGCGAAAGATGTTGACGACTTCGGGGTGCCAGGACCACCAGATGTTGCTCGCGAGAGCCATGCACTTCCCGTAAAGGCTGTTAACGGCGAAATCGTGGTGTTGGGTAGCGAGGGTCTGTGCTGGCGTGTCGATTTGGACCATTCCAATGCCTTCGAGGATTTTGATATGTCGTGGGACGCAAACCGTGAGGTAGTTGCGTGGCAAAAATCGCAGCGGTGAGTTGGTGGTCAGACCCGTCTTGTGAGCCCAACCTCGGGCACCTACTGTTCACCGGTTATCTGCACATCGGCAAAGTTCGAGGCGTGGATAAGTTGATATACTGCAACCCTTCTAACCGAATTATCTTCTGGCCGGCTTTGCCGGTTTTTCCGACTGGGCGAAATCAGTTCTCTGTCTCAACATGGCGCGGGCATGATAGCGGATCAACGAATCACATCGACGGACGGTCCGAACTTCCAACGGCTATGTCAAACGCTGCGCGATCCTGGCCACAGCAGTGAGCGGGATTGGCCAGCCGCAAAGCTCCGGGCGTGCGCGGATTCTGGAGTATTCGAGTGGTTCGTTTCTCAGGAGCATGGTGGGCAAGGTTGGAGTGGCGAAGAGATTATTAGAGGTTACCTTGGCCTCGGCGCCGCGTGTTTGACCACCACGTTTGCGTTGACGCAGCTAACCGGCGCGGTACGCCGGATCGCCAACAGTGGTAACGAGGCATTGATCAGTCGATTGATCCCTGATTTGCTCGCAGGTCGATTCTTCGCCACGCTTGGGATCTCCCATTTGACGACCAGCCGCCAGCACTTGAAAGAACCAGCACTTCGTGCAAAGGTTCGCGGCGAGACTGCCAAGAGATTCTTGCTGAATGGGTACAGTCCCTGGGCAACGGGGGCCAAACATGCTGATTATATAGTGACGGGTGCGACGCTAGAGGACGGTCGGCAATTGTTGGCTGCCGTCGCCACCGACTTGCCGGGTGTCAACATTCCAGCCGTCCCGCGGTTGTTGAGCCTCTCAGGCAGCCGTACGGGCGCGGTGAACTTCAAAAGTGTCGAGATAGATTCTGCATGCCTGTTGGCGGGGCCAGTCGAAAATGTCATGAAGAGTGGTGTGGGAGCGAGAACTGGCGGATTGCAGACATCGACGCTGGCGCTCGGGCTCTCGACCGCCGCCATTGAGTTTGTCGAAAACGAAAGTCACCGGCGACTTGAGCTCAAGGACGCTGCGGAACAGTTACGGATCGAGCTGGAAGAGGCGAAAGTGGTTTTGCTCCGCCTTGCGAGTGGCGAAGATGACGACTTGGCCCCGACCCTGTCGCCCGGCGATCTCCGGGCGAAAGCGAATAGCCTGGTCCTTCGCGCAACTCAATCGGCTTTGGTAGCTGCGAAAGGTGCCGGTTTTGTGGACGGTCATCCGGCTGGTCGCTGGTGTCGTGAGGCTTTGTTTTTTCTCGTGTGGAGTTGTCCGCAGCCGGTGATTGCGGCGAACCTTTGTGAGTTTGCGGGCATTGAGTAGATCGAAAGTAGTGGCGGCGATATGAACGACGTGAATATTACCTGGCATCAGCACGCGGTATCCCGTGAGGCTCGAGAAGCGGCGAATGGGCATCGAGGGTGTGTCGTCTGGTTTACCGGACTAAGCGGATGCGGCAAGAGTACCGTCGCGAATGTTGTCGACCATCTTCTTCATCAGCGTGGTGCACGAACGTTTCTGCTGGATGGCGATAACGTACGGCATGGTCTCAGCGCATCGCCCGAGATTCTCGCGAAGAAACATGGAGAAGAATTCGCCTCGCGGTTTGGGCTGGGGTTTTCTGCCGTTGACCGGGAAGAAAACATTCGGCGAATCGGATCGGTGGCAGAGCTGTTCAGCCAGGCGGGGCTCATCACCCTGGCGGCGTTTGTGAGTCCCTACCGAAAGGATCGCGATGCTGTGCGGGCCATCGTGAATGCGGAACGGAATGGCGACTTTGTAGAAGTCTTCGTCGACACGCCGCTCGAAGTTTGCGAGTCGCGGGATCCGAAAGGTCTGTACAAGATGGCTCGTGCTGGAAAAATTAAAGGCTTTACGGGGATCGACGCTCCGTACGAACCTCCGGCCAGCCCTGAAATCGCTCTCGCCGGCGGCGACGCGACTCCTGAAGTGTTGGCTGCCCAGGTCGTGACGTGGCTGGAGAAGAATGCGATTCTTGATCCTGCCGGATAGGGTCATTCTCAAAATGCTAGCACGATGACAGAGGTGGGGCATGGTGACAGGTTTCAGCGGGCGGCAGCCGTTTGGAATTTGTTCCGGTCAAGAATTTTTTCGGTTCTCGCGATCCGCTTGACCCGGCAGCCCCATTGGGCGTAAGGTTGGGAATCGACGTCGGAGGAACGATTTAGACGGGTGGCCCCATTGATCGACTTTCTTGAATGCCCGAGATGCAGACGATCCGAAAAGAACCCATCCGTGCCGCACTCTGAAACCTGGAGTGTTGCGAAACAATGAAGGACCGTCATGGTTATTGCCGCAGAAAGAATACTGGCTGAAGCTCAGAGAGCTCTCGCCGAATGCACGTTTCACGACATTCGTTCGCTTGAGGTTGAACAAGTCGGTGATCGCCTAATTCTTCACGGCAAAGTGAGTTCTTATTACCACAAGCAGCAGGCCCAGGAAGTCATTCGGGCCGTGGCCAGAGACCTGGTGGTTGATAACCAGGTCGCCGTTGCCTGAGCCTCGTCACGTTGTACGATCGTGAACCTTGATGGCAATCAGCACAGGCCTTGTGCCCGGTGCAATTTGCCAGCATGTCCCGATCATGCTGTTTTCTTCGTGAACTTTTCATGAAATTGGGATTAACTCCCTCCCGGAGTGAATCAGACATTGACCAGGAATGTCAACGGACTATAGTCGGACCTCCGAGCCGGCTCGAAGCGTGCCTGTATTGAATCTGCGCCTGCGGCATGCCTCCTCTCGGGCCTCTTTCGGTGATGCGGCAATGATGCCTTCGCCTACGCGGCAAATCACCATCCATTCGGGCAGTTTCCCGATACCAATTTGCGCAAAAGCACCATGACTCGTACGGAACTTGATACATCTTCATGCTCAACTTCTTTCGTCAACAATCTGGCTCTTTCAAGAACGACATACTCTCTGGAATCACCGTCGCCCTCGCCCTTGTTCCCGAGGCAATTGCATTTGCCTTTGTCGCTGGCGTATCACCACTGATTGGGCTTTATTCGGCATTCTTCATTGGACTGATCACCGCTGTCTTCGGCGGTCGCCCCGGAATGATTTCCGGTGCTACCGGTGCCATGGCAGTCGTCATCGTTGCGCTCGTAGCCATTCACGGGATTGAATACCTTTTCCCAACCGTGATGCTGTGTGGCCTGCTGCAAATCGCAGTGGGAATCGGCCGGCTGGGCAAATTGATACGCATGGTGCCTCATTCAGTGATGCTTGGGTTTGTGAACGGACTGGCGATTGTGATTGGTCTGGCTCAATTGGGAAGCTTCAAAACGCTATCCGAGGCAGGCGAACTCGTCTTTTTGAAAGGCACGCCTCTATTTTTGATGTTGCTGCTTGTCGGTCTCACGATGGCGATCATCTGGTTGCTACCGAAATTTACCCGCGCCGTGCCAGCCTCGCTGGTAGCCATTCTTCTCGTGACTTTCATTTCAATCGGTGTGAACCGGTCGACCGCGAATTCGGAGCAGGGCAACATGTTGGCGACTGTGGGCGACATGCTGCAGACGAACGCTCAAGCGAATGCGTTGGGACATGGCAATCACCATGCGAGTCCGGATGAAGCGGGTGCCGAACATGTAAACGACAAGTTGAACGACAAGCTGAACGACAAGGCGGTCGCAACAGCACCTTCTGCGGCGACTGCAGCCACGGCGGGAATTAGTGGCGGTTTGCCCATGCCGTACTTCCTGAAGTACGACATGGTTCCATTCAACTGGGAAACGCTGCGAATCATTCTGCCATTTGCCGTCGTGCTCTGTGGTGTCGGTCTGATCGAGTCGCTGATGACGCTGACGTTGATCGACGAGATTACCGAGACACGCGGGCAAGGGAATCGCGAGTGTATTGGGCAGGGAGTCGCCAATCTGGTTTGCGGACTGTTTGGCGGGATGGGTGGCTGTGCGATGATTGGCCAGTCACTAATCAACGTCAATTCGGGCGGGCGTGGTCGTCTGTCCGGGATCACAGCCGCAGTTTGCCTGCTGGCATTCGTTCTTTTCCTGTCACCAGTGATCACCCAGATCCCCATGGCCGCACTGGTTGGCGTGATGTTCATGGTTGTCATCGGAACTTTCGAATGGGCTTCGTTGAAAATGTTTCAGCGGATGCCCCGCAGTGATACTTTTGTGATGATTCTCGTCGCCGCTTACACGGTGCTGCGACACGACTTGGCCACCGCAGTCATCCTCGGAGTCGTCGTGTCCGCTCTGGTATTTGCCTGGCAGCACGCCACGCATCTCGGTGCCGATGTCAAACACAACGAGTTTGGTAGCAAGATTTATCAGATGCACGGGCCGCTGTTCTTTGCGTCCGTATCGTCCTTCAAAGAGATGTTCGAACCAGCCGGTGATCCGGATGACGTGGTTCTCGACTTTTACTACTCGCGGGTCTACGACCAATCGGGCCTCGAGGCAATTAACACGCTCGCAGACAAGTACGAAAGTATTGGCAAGCGACTGCATCTGACTCATCTCAGCCCGGAATGTAAGACATTGCTGGATCGAGCCGGTGATTTGGTCGAGGTCAATGTTTCCGAAGATCCTCAATACCACGTTGCCACCGACCGTCTGGCATAAGTCGCGATATTGTTGTCCCGCACCTTCGGTGCTCAGGCATTTTTTTGCAAGGTGTTCCGGCGGACAAGTCCGCCGGCAAGGGCTGTGCCGGGCCTTCGGCCCTAACTGCGCCGCACCATGATTCTCATGGTGCCGGATTTTCATTGGCCTTGGATTCACCGGCCCACGTTCTCAGTGCCCCAACGCCCCAGTGTTTCATTGATACAGAGTTCCATGGACGCAGAGTTCCACCGACCAAAGGCCTCAGCGGTGCCAAGATGGTCAAGCACTCCTTGCTTCATAGGGCCGAAGGCCCGGTACAACCCTTGCCGTTGCCGTCAGGCACCGGTCACATGCCAGAAAAAATCCTGAGCACCGAAGGTGCGCCACAAAAAAAAGTAGCTCTAATCGCAATTGCTAATCGAACACATAGCGTTCGTCGAATTCGATCTCATGCTTTCTTAACAATGAGACATATTCAGTCTCAAAAGTTGTCGAGCCATGATGTTCTTCCTGATTCTCTATGTACCGGTACACCTTGTCTTTTTGCGACATGCTGACCGTGAACGCTCCAAATCCGTCTTGCCAGCCAAATTTCAAGATCAACCCCGATGTTGCATTCACATGGCGGCTGGTGTTTGATTTTACTTTGCCAACAAAATCTGAGACTGCCAAAGAGGATGGGATTCGGGTCAGTAGGTGAACATGATCGTGGTAACCGCCAACGATGATCGCGTAACCACCGAGCTCTTTGCAGACCCCTGCCATGAATGCGAAGACTTCCTCACGAAATGGTTTCTTCGCGAGGTAGTTTTTTCGATTCTTCGTGCTGAACACAATGTGATAAAGCAGTTGTCGATGCGTGGTCATGGTTCATGCA